>JAFZET010000062.1 GCA_017560565.1 Clostridia bacterium
ACTGGGCGGAGCTTGCAAAAATCTGCCTCTGCGCACTGGCTATGGCACCCGCCGTATGGTTCGCCGCCGGGACAGTGTCCTCTGATTTCATGAAACTCATCCTGGGTGCCGCTGCCGGTGTTCTAGTATATGACCTTCTGACTTTGCTCGTACTGTGCGAAACCATCACCGGAATTTTGACCGCACTGCTGAAACGCCGCCATTCTTAATACTGCATTCTGCATTTTCCCGGAGGGAACCATGATCCGTGTACTGCAAATTTTAACCGACTCCAATATCGGGGGGGCAGGGCGTCTGCTGATTAACTACCTCCATAATTTCGACAAATCCGTGTTTGATATGCTGGTGGTTCTGCCGAAAGGGGCCGAGCTGATTCCGCTGGTGGAGGCCGAAGGGTATCCGGTGCGGCAGATCGAGAACGGCCGAGACAGGAGTTTTGATCTGTCCGCTGTGGGGGAACTGAAAGCCATCATCCGGGAATACCGTCCCGACATTGTCCACTGCCATTCCTCCTTCTCCGGCAAGCTGGCGGCATGGCTCTGTGGGGTGCATGGCCGGTTTTATACCCGACACTGCGCCTTCCCCCAGCCGAAAAAGCTCACCACCTTCCCGGGCAAACAGATAAGCGGTCTGGTGAACAATACCCTTTCCACCCATATTGTCGCCGTGGCACAGGCCGCCATGGACGATCTGACCGTCACAGGGGTGGATCCGAAGAAAATCACCGTCATCATCAACGGCGTGGAACCCATGCGGCAGGCGTCGGAAGAAGAAAAACAGGCCCTGCGGCAGTCCCTGGACATCCGGGAAGACCACTTTGTCTGCGGTATATCCGCCCGTCTGGAGGACTACAAGGGACATACCTACCTGCTGCAGGCCGCCGCAAAGCTGAAAGCGTCCCATCCGGCACTGCGTTATCTGGTGATCGGCGGGGGATCCATGGAAGAAAAGCTGAAAGCCGAAGCGGAGGCACTGGGAATCTCCGACATTGTCCGGTTCACCGGGTTTGTATACGATGTGGCCCCCTACTATGGTCTGATGGATCTGAGCATCAACTGCTCCATCGGTACGGAAACCTCCTGTCTAGCCCTGTCCGAGGGATACAGCCTGGGCATTCCCGCCGTGGCATCGGACTTCGGGGGCAATCCGTACATGGTGACGGACGGCTGGAACGGCTGGCTGGTGCCCCAGAGAAACCCGGATGCACTGGCGGAAAAGATCGCCATGATTGCGGACGACCCGGCACTGTACGCAAAGCTGTGTGCGGGAGCGAGAGAGTCCTATGAGAAGAAATTTACCGCCGCCGCCATGACCCGGCAGATGGGAGCCCTGTACCGGGATGCGGTGGGGGAATAACAGAAAGAGAGCAGGTTCGCCTGTTCTTTTTTTCTCAAAAAATCCAGTTCTGCCGGTGAATTTTCTCCCCAATGCACCTGTACAACCGGCGGAAAATGTGATATACTGTAAGATAATCCATATAAAAATACAGAGAAAAGTGAGGAACTCCCATGAAGGAAG
>JAFZET010000063.1 GCA_017560565.1 Clostridia bacterium
GAGATTGATCTGAATAAAAAAGTACGCCGCTTCTGGCGGTCGGTTGGTCCTGCCGATGCCCGGACAAAGGGTGTATACCGCTACGAAAAGAACCCAAAAAGTTTTCTGTAAAACGGAGAGATTATGAACCGACATCTGATTACTGTACATCATCCGGCTTCCTGGCATGGAGAGCTTTGGCGTGACGCCCTGTTTCTGGGCAACGGACTGTCCGGCATCCTGATGCAGGGAGCCATTGCGGAGGAAACCATCCGGTGCAACCGCTTTGATCTTTGGCACGGTGGAAACCCCGGCGGGGAGATCCCCGATATTTCCGACACCTTCCGGGATATGCGGGCACAGATTCTGGCAGGACAGTACACGGAAGCCAATACCAATCGTATGGCAGCCGCTCTTGCCGAAAAAGGATACCGCTGTGCGCCGGAAGTACCTCACCCGCTGGGAAACCTGAAAATCAAAACCGAACCGGAGACCATTTTCAAAGACTACAGCCGCGGCATTGATCTGCGCCGTGCCGAAGGCTTTGTGAAATACCGTATTGGAGAAACAGAATACAGCCGCCGTGTGTTCGTTTCCAGGAAACGTGACCTTGTGGTGTTCTTGATGGAAGCTGACAAACCGTTCACCGCTGCCTACCGGTTTGATGTTTTCAGGGCAGACGGCAGGGAAGCGGCGGAATCTCTTACCCCGGATACCATCGATGCCCGTACAACGGATAACGCCTACGGTGCAAAAATCCGTTTCGCAGGGGAATATACCGCTGTTGTGGAGAACAACCGTGTCTATGTCACCGGCAGCCGGTATCTTGTGCTTATGCGCCTCTGGTCGGGGGAGGAAGCAGAACCGGATATAGAAGGTTTCTCCTACGAAGACCTGCTGGAGGAGCATACTGCTCTGTACACACCTCTGTACGATGCCGTATCTCTGGAATTGGCAGCAGAGGAGGAGCCCGAAGCCGATACCGAAACCCTGCTGGCGGAGGCTTATCAGGACGCTGCATCTCCCGCTCTGTTGGAAAAAATGTGGCGTTTCGGAAGATACCTGTTTATCAGTGCCTTTTCGGAAAAGGGGTATCCCGTTCCCCTGTACGGACTGTGGCACGGGGATGACAATATGCCCTGGAGTCAGTATGTTGCCAACGAAAACGTACAGATGACCTACTGGCATACCCTGACCGGAGGACTGGCAGAAGCCCTGCGCCCTCTGATCCGCTTTTACACCGATAAAACGGAGAGCCTCAGAGAATGTGCGAAAAAACTCTTTGGCTGCGAAGGGATTTGGCTGTCCGCCTATACCACACCGAATGTCAGCGGTCCCTGTGTACCCGTGGGTGTCATCATCAACTGGATCAGCGGCGCAGGCTGGATCAGTCGTCACTTCTGGGACTGCTATCGTTATACCGGTGATCCGGAATTGCTGAAAGACGAAATTCTCCCCTTCATGCGGGAAGCGGCGCTGTTTTTCCGGGACTATGTGACCACCGATGCGGACGGAAACACTATGCTTGTGCCTTCTGTATCTCCGGAAAACACGCCCGGCAACCTGATACCGCCCTATTTCACAGAAAATATGGGACACATTGCTCCTGCCGTGAAAAACGCCGCCATGGATTTTGCCGTAATGAAGGAACTGCTGACCCACCTGCTGACAGCCATAGATATCACCGGACTGTACACGGAGGAAAGGGAAGGATGGCAGGCGCTTCTGGATTCCATTCCGCCCTATCAGATCAACGGGGACGGTGCTCTGGCAGAATGGATCGCCGAAGACCTGGACGATCACTACTACCACCGGCATCTGTCCCATATCTATCCCCTGTTCCCCGGTGAGGAAATCGACAGCCGGAGAACGCCGGAATGGTTTGAAGCCTGCCGGAAAGCGGTGCATCTGCGGAAGCTGGGCGGTCAGTCCGGCTGGTCCCTGACCCACATGGCCAATATTTACGCCAGACTGGGCGAGGGAGAAAATGCGGTGCAGTGTCTGGATATTCTGACCAAAAGTGCCGTGAACAACGCCCTTGTCACCACCCATAACGACTGGCGGCACATGGGTATGACCCTGGATCTGGAAAATTTCGCCCCGGTACAGCTGGATGCCAATTTCGGTCTGGTCAGCGCTCTGCAGGAAATGCTGTTCTGTCCCATGGAGGGAGCTCTGTTCCTGCTGCCCGCTCTGCCCGATCGGATGAAAGCTGGTTGTGCCAAAGGTCTGTGTTTCCCGGAGGGAACTGTGGATCTGGACTGG
The DNA here is from genome assembly GCA_017560565.1 of Clostridia bacterium. Taxonomy (GTDB): domain Bacteria; phylum Bacillota; class Clostridia; order Oscillospirales; family CAG-272; genus UMGS1696. The sequence continues at coordinate 2,245 of JAFZET010000063.1, forward strand.
AATGAAACCGGTGTGGTGGCGCATATCCATGCCCGGAAGCCGTACACTGCCGAAGTTTTCGTAAGGGGAAAATCTGCCGGAACTGTGAATCTTGCAGCGAGAGAAAGCACAGTCATCCGCATCTGAATAGAAAAATACCACTCACCCACGGAATAAATCCGTCAGGCAGAGTGGTATTTTTCTTATTTCCCTTGGAGTTTTGCCAGAATCTCTGCAATCTCCTTATCCACGGCAAGGATCTCCTCCCGGAATTCCCGGGCAGAAAGCCGCAGAACCCCGGAACGTACCGCCTGCAGCTGAATCAGCCCGTCAGATGTCACCACCCGTACAGAATGATCCCGACCGATTTCGTTGACCAGCTTTTCGATATAGGTGTCCCCCAGTTCGTTTTCTTTGGTATACACTACGTTGAGTCCCTGATAGTCCAGTTTTCTGGCTACAGTCCCCTTCACATTGTATGCATCGAAGACAAGAATCATCTCCCGTTTGGTGAACGCACGATAGTTGGCAAGAATGTCGCACAGCTGGATACGTGCTCCTTCCAGATCCGTTTCGGCAATGGTCGCCAATTCTTCCCATGCAAAGATCACATTGTAGCCGTCAATGATGTACAGGGATTTCCGGCTCCGGTGGAGCTTCGGTTCTGCTGTGACAATACGCTTGCCCTCCCCGTACACCTTTCGCCGGATGGGACCGAATTCCCGTTCCATAATGGCTTCCAGTTCTTTTTCGTCCAGATTCAGATTCTGACGGATCACTTTGGGCGGTGCGGCTTCCGTTTTGTCCGGTTTCAGGGTTGCTTCCAGATGCATATAATCCTGAACCTCCCGCCAGGGAACGATCACACCCGCCCCGTGGGAACAGAAGACCGAATCGGGGGAATTGTCCGTATCCGCTTCGGGATTGTACCCGTATTCCGCCATCACCTCAGCCGTGTTGTGGCAGGGATAATACCCGTCTGCCCGACAGGAGAGCTTGCCCAGCCCGTGGGTATAGGCAGCCACTTCTCTTGCGTAATCCCCCATAGTGGATACCGGCGCCCTCCCCTGCAGAACCGAAGTCCCCGGTGTGGCTTCATGCTCGTCATACGTACCGTTCCGGGCAAGAATGTCCGAAATTGCCCGTCCCACACATTCCCCGGGTACTTCCAGCCGGAAGGCGTACCAGGGTTCCAGCAGAACGCATTTTCCGGCTTCCCTTGCCTGCATGAGTCCCTGTCTGACCGCACGGTAAGTAGCCTGCCGGAAGTCTCCTCCTTCGGTATGCTTCAGATGTGCCCGTCCCGCTGTCAGTGTGATCTTCATATCGGTGATGGGCGTGCCGGTCAGAACGCCCAGATGGGTCTTTTCTTCCAGATGGGTCAGCACCAGCCGCTGCCAGTTTCTGTCCAGATGATCTTCATCGGCTGTTGTGTCAAACACAAGTCCTGAACCTGCTTCCAGCGGTTCCAGAACCAGATGCACTTCCGCATAGTGGCGCAGCGGTTCAAAATGCCCAACACCTTCTACGGTACCGGAGATGGTTTCTCTGTAAACGATCCGTCCGTCCTCAAAAGTAACAGGCACGCCGTACCGCTCGTCCACCAGACGGGTGAGTACTTCTGTCTGGATGTCGCCCATGACCTGTGCATGAATCTCTCCGTAGCGCTCGTTCCACACAATGTGCAGAAGGGGTTCTTCCTCTTCCAGCTCTTTCAGTTTGGGAAGAAACAAACGGGGATCCGTTTCCTTCGGCAGACCAAGACGATAATGCAGTACCGGTTCCAGAAAAGGTGGCAGAGCAGAATCTTCGTCCCCCAGTCCCTGCCCCACATATGTCCGGGAAAGCCCTGTGACCGCGCAGACATCTCCCGCCGTCACCGTGTCTCTTGTCTCAAATTTTGCGCCGGAATACAGACGGATTCCTGTGATTTTTTCTTCAATATCTTCGTTATCGCTGCGGTATTTCAGAAGCTGGCGGACGGAGAGGATGCCGCCGGTGACCTTCATGTAGGTCAGTCTGACCCCGCCCGGGTCGTGTCCGATTTTGTATACCTGGGCACCGAAAGCCTCCGGATATTCACCGTACAGTGTGTACCTTTCCAGCCCGTCCAGAAGCTCCGTGATCCCTTCGCTTTTCAGCCCGCTGCCGAAATAGCAGGGAAACACCTTTCTGTCTGCCGTCAGTACGCCGATGTCCGTATCCGTGATGCTCTCTCCGGTCATATACCGCTCAAAAAGCGCTTCATCGCAGATGGAAATCCGTTCTTCCAGATCCGCCGGATCGGAGAAATTCACACATCCGCTGTCCAGATTGGATGAAAGATCAGCCATCACACCTGCTGCATCACTGCCTGCCAGATCCATCTTGGTGATAAAAAGAAATGTGGGAACCCTGTACCGTTCCAGAAGCTGCCACAGGGTCTGTGTGTGCGCCTGTACCCCTTCCGAACCGCTGATGACCAGTATGGCATAGTCCAGCACCGCCAGTGTCCGTTCTGCTTCTGCGGAAAAATCCACGTGTCCCGGGGTATCCAGCAGAGTGATTTCCATATTTCCGTATGAAAAAAGAGCCTGCTTGGAAAAGATGGTGATCCCTCTCTCCCGTTCCAGACTGTGGGTATCCAGATAGGTATTGCGCCAGTCCACCCGCCCGAAGGTTTTGATCTTGCCCGCTGCATACAGCAGGGCTTCTGAAAGGGTGGTTTTTCCGGCGTCCACATGGGCCAGAATCCCGATAACAAGTTTCTTCATAAAATCCCTTTTTCGTATAAGTTCAGTTTATTATACCATATCTCCCGGAAAGGCGCAACCGATTCGGAAAATTTCCTGTCCGGCAAAAGAAAAAGCGTCTGATATCCCCGAAAGAATACCGGACGCTTCTGGTGTTTCAGTGAATTTTATTCTTCCACAAAGTGGGAAATGTAATTGGACAGAGCTTCTTCAAATACCTTCTGCTTGGACTTGTAGTAGGAAGCATAGCTTTTCTTGTGGTAAACACAGTCACGGGTCAGGAATCCGGCACGTTCCAGCTGGATGGCGAATACGGCACCGGGGTCGAGGATCAGACCGTCACGGAGGATGTCGATAATCTGCTGGGATTCTTCGTCACGGGTCAGCTTGGTCTTGAGCACGGTTTCGTAATAAATGGGCTTTACCATTTCATAGCTTGCCTGGCACAGCGCTTCGGAGATCAAACCGGTAAATTCCACATCCTTTACGTCACCGGGCATGCCGAACAGAATGGCGTTGTCACGGAAGGTGGTGTAATAGCCGTCCTGGGTTTCGTCAGCCTTGGGGTAGGGCAGGATACCGAAATTGTCTTCCATGTCACGGTATTCTGAGGCAGCATTCAGGAGAGCGTGGTCCATGGCACCCTGACCGTTCATGAACATAGAGCGTGCCAGTGCGGAATCATCTTTGGTGAAGAATGTACCGGGGGTTTCATAGGCAAGGGTGTACATGGTTTCCACAAGCCCCGCTACGGATTCGTGCCCCAGATTGAGTACGGGGAAACCGTTTTCATCCTTCACGGTGATCGGAATCTGGAAAGCATAATGGAAGTTGTTGAAAACCAGGTCTTCGTCCAGAAGAATACCGAACTGGTCAGCCTTGTCATACTTGCCGTTGCCGTCCACATCCTTCAGGCAGGCTGCAGCGACGGAATGGTACAGATCATAGGTCCACTTGCCTTCCAGTACGGTGGGATAGGGATCGCCCAGACCACATTCCTCAAACAGTCTCTGGTTGAAGTAAATGGCAAAAATATTGTCGTACAGGCTCATGGAAAGATCACCGGGGGTCAGATAGACCTGACCGTTAATAGAAAGGTCTTCCACGGCAGATACAGACCACCACTTGGCGGTAGGTTCCAGATAGGGAACATCGTTCAGGCGATAGTAGCAGCCTTCCATTACCAGGGAGCCGATAATAGCGGCGTAACCGTCCACCAGATCCCATGCACCGTCAGCTGCCTGAATGGAAGCACGGATATCACCGAGGTAGATGTCCCGGTTTCCCCAGCTGCCGTCACAGGTAGGTACGGCGATCTTGATGTTGTATTCGGTTTCTACAGCCTGATTCCGGGCGAATACAGCATCGTTGAAGGTCTCGCCGGTCAGCTCTTCCGCATAGAACTGGTCAGCTTCGTAGTCACGGGAAAGAATGGTATAGGTACGACCGCCCCAGTCCTTTTCGGGAAGGTTGTCGAAAGCGTGCCAGCCGGTGTCCACAGGTTCGGTTTCTTCGGTCTGTGCGGGATCGGCAGCCTGGGTTTCCGTTTCTGCAGCACCACCGCCGCATGATGCCAGAACAGAGGAGAGCAGCAGAAGCAGAGCCAGAGCAAATACAGAGATCCGTTTCATGAGAAAACTCCTTTACAGATGTGAGATTATGACAGTGTACACATAAATATTATACCATCTGCGGCAGGAATTTCCAATGGATAGGATTGACGAAATTACAGACTGGAATATGACAGTATGCTACAATAACGATATAGAAATACGATTATACGCCTGCAGCAACATTGACTCTGTGGCACCATTTGGCAAAGCGGGGGTCATCCATCAGTATTTCTTTCAGTTCCGTCCACTGCAGCACCCGGACATCCGCTAGTTTTGACAGAGCGAGGGTATCAGGCACTTCTTTCCCGCAGGCAGGAACATGATCCAGCAGAGGTGTTTTATACCGGTATTGTTCCGGCAGTTTATCATATCGTTCTGCGTGATCCAGCACTTTATCCAGACAATCGAAGATGGCATCCAGACAAGCCGCCTTGTCTGTGGTCGGGACATTGACAAGCAGCATACCGTAGTTGTATATCATCCGGAAATACAGATCCTGCACCTTCAGATGCTCCCTGCCAAGATTTTCGCCCTCAAAAATCATCTCATACAGTGAAATCAGACCTTTGTATGTTTCAATCTCTGTCTTTGTATAGCTATGAAACGCTTCCGGCATTTTCAGCGGATGATACCTTTTGCTGAACAGGGCGCCAACCAGAGCAAAACGGAAGTTATCCAGTGCAGCAAGCATCAGCTCCTGGGAATACCGGCAGTGTTCCCGCCCGTCGGTTGCCGCCGCCAACATATTTTCCCGGCAGATGCACATTTCCGGAAAGGTTTCGGCGATCCGTACCGCTTCCTCATGCTCTCCGGTACTATGATACAGATAAACAAGATTCTGCCGGGAACACCGTACCAGTTTCTCATCGGATGCGGAGGAAACAAGATGTCTGAAAAGCTGTATGCTTTCCTGCCAGTATACATTTTCCCGGTTCTTTTCGGTATCGAAACGGGGATAGATGCTGTCAGAATCAATAAAAAAAGTCATTCCGTCCCGGTTCCCCTGCTTATACAGCGCATCCGCCAGCTCAAACGTCAGCTTCTCATCCCCGGGAAATTCCGCACAGGCATCCCGCAGCAGTGCCACGATCTTTTCATCATCCGGCTTTTCCGCTTTTTTCAGTTCTTCCACAGCAGCAAGAATATCTCCGATCCGCTTCTGCCTGTCCGCATCATACCCGAAAAGCTGATCGATGCTGATCCGGAAAAAGTTGGCCAGCGCCGGAATCATCTCAAGATCCGGATAACTGGTGCCGTTTTCCCAGCGGCTGACCGCCTGTCCCGTAATCCCCAGTACCGCCGCCATTTTCTCCTGCGTACACCCCTTTTTCAGCCGCAGTTCCTTTATTTTTTCGCCAATCGTGATCCGCATAATATATCCTCCATATAAAAATATCACCGGTGTGATTTCATTATAGCATAAGGATTTTCACGAATCAATGTCCCATTCGTTTGGGAATTTCCAATTAGTGGTTGGACAAAAAAAGACCGGCTTCCCGATGAAACCGATCTTCCCATACTTCTTATTTCAGATCTCTTACTTCTTATTTTGCCTGAGCACTTCATACCCCAGCATAGCCGCAGCAGAAGCCGCCGACAGCGATCCGGCAAACTCCCTGCCGTAATCGATCCGCACAACCGTATCCGCCGTGTCCAGCAGCGCACGGGAGATTCCCCGTTTTTCGCCGCCCACAATCAGGAAAAGGGGTTTTCGCAGATCCGCATCAAAGGAGGAAACCGAATCCCGGATCCCGGCACAGCAGATTCTGTATCCCAGATTCCGGAAGATCCCGGCAGCCTCTACCCCATCACAGGTGTACATGGGCAAAAGCTCCGATGCACCGGCGGAAGAACGGCATACCACCCCGGCGGCACTCATCCAGTTCCGGGGGGAAAGCACGATCCCGTCAACCCCGCAGGCATACAGGGAGCGGATGGCATAACCGAAATTGTACGGATCTTCAATGCCCTCGATCAGTACATAAAAACCGTCAGTTTTCAATGTGCCGGATGAGAGATAGGGAATATTTCTGTCCGTGCATTCGGCAATGATCCCACCGTGGGAGGCACCCACCGTCACGGAATCCAGATAGGCACAGTCTGTCTCTTCCAGAGGAAAACCGAATTTTTGCCCCATGGCACGAAGCCAGCCCAGCTCTTTCCGTTTGCTCTCCGCTTTGTCCCGGTCATACAGTACCCGCAGGATCCGTCGGTCATGGACAGAATCTTCCATGGCACGGATGCAGGCACGGATGGAGGTCATTCCCTCAAACAGCACCGAATCGGCAAAACGGGATTCTTCTTTTTTCATAAAAAACCTCCCGGAGACTTTTCAAAACATGAAGGAAATACCATGCAAAAGGAAAGCGCAGCCTGCGAAAAGAAAGCCGCGCTTTACATGAATCAGATACTTCTTACATCTGATCTCTTACCTCTTATTTTACTTGGCGGCATTCTGCTTCAGGTATGCATTGATGAAGCCGTCGATTTCCCCGTCCATAACAGCCTGGATGTTCCCGTCTTCATAACCGGTTCTGGTGTCCTTGGCAAGGGTATAGGGCATGAACACGTAGGAACGGATCTGTGCGCCCCATTCGATGTTGGTCTTGTTGCCCTGAATGTCTTCGATTCTGTCCAGTTTTTCCCGTTCCTTGATTTCCAGCAGCTTGGATTTCAGCATCTTCAGAGCGGTTTCTTTGTTCTGAAGCTGGCTCCGTTCTGTCTGACAACCTACTACGATCCCGGTGGGAATGTGCAGGATACGGATCGCAGAGTCGGTCTTGTTGATATGCTGACCGCCGGCACCGGAGGAACGGTGAGCAGTGATTTCCAGTTCTTCTTCCTTCAGTTCGATGGTGTTGTCATCATCGAATTCCGGCATAACTTCCACGGAAGCAAAGGAGGTGTGACGGCGTCCGGAGGAGTCGAAGGGAGACACACGTACCAGTCTGTGTACGCCGTTTTCGCTCTTGAGGTAACCGTAAGCGTTGACGCCTTCCACCATGATGGTAGCGGACTTGAGCCCGGCTTCTTCACCGTCCAGCCAGTCGATCAGTTTTACATTGTATCCGTGCCGTTCGCCCCAGCGGGTGATCATACGGTACAGCATCTGTGCCCAGTCCTGCGCTTCGGTACCGCCTGCACCGGGATGGAAGCTGACAATGGCGTTGTTCCGGTCGTATTCGCCGGAGAGAAGGATCTCAATGCGGAGCTTTTCTTCTTCGGCTTCAATGGATTTCTGTTCAGAGAGCACTTCTTCTACCATGGATTCATCGTTTTCTTCACTGCCCAGTTCAGCCAGGGTGATGGCGTCTTCCAGACGGGTGCACAGCTCATCATACGCTTCGATTTTGTCCTTGAGCTGCTTGACCTGCTGCAGAATCTTGCCGGAATTTGTCTGGTCGTTCCAGAAGTCCGGGTCGGAGGTCTTCTGTTCCAGTTCTTCCAGCTGTGCTCTCAGTTCATCGATACGCAGGGCACTGCCCAGTTCCTTCAGGTTTTCACGGAAATTCCCAAGCTGGTATTTTGCGTCTTCCAGTGCGATAATCAAATCTCTTTCCTCCAGTTTTTCGTTTTATATATCTATAAGTGTTTCACGGAATGGAATTGTGTATCTGTTTTCTGTGCTGACGGGTGCGATTCCGTTTTTTCCTAAACTTCCACATACTCCAGAGCCGGGATTTCCTTTGCTCCGGCGGGTTCCCGTTTCAGCGGATCATACAGAAACTTTCTGCAGCAGCCACCGGCATCCACAACACCGTGTTTCCGGCAGAGCATACGGTCGGGATCGGACAGGGAAGAGGCATTTTCACAGAATTTACAGTACCGTTCTATTTCGGCAGTATACCTTTTTTTCATGGAAAAACCTCCTGTATGGATCAGACCGGCAGTAACCGCATTCTATAATATTATAGTGGAAAGCTGCCGGAAAATCAAGACCCGGCGTGAAGATTTCTCCGTTTTCTGCACATTTTGGAGAAATTACCGCCCCGCTCCCCTGCGCATCCCCATACAGTACCACATCATGCCCAATAACCAGGCAGCCCATACCGGAGCTGTGCCGGTTTCTATGGGAAAAGTCCCTGCGGCAGGCTGTCCCCGCAGCAGAATTTCCGGAAACAGCAGTCCGAAAGCCACTGCGGCAGTCCCGCAGAAAACACCGCATCCCGCACGGCAAAGTACATAAACCCGCAAGGGTATTTCGGTGCCGGAGAGCATATTCGCTGTCTGGGCAAGAACGGAAAGTCCCCCGAATCCGACGGAAAATCCTGTGAGAAACAGTCCCGCATATCCGCCGAGCACTGCCGCTTTTTCCGCACCGGAGGAGAATTCCAGTATCACAGACGCCAGCGTACCGCCGACTGAGCCGAAAGGCAGAAGAGCGGTAAGCAGTGTGAAAAATACAATATATCCCCCGATGGCAACCAGCTGCAGAGCACTGCCGCCCACCGCCTCACAGAAGCATTGGGAAAAAGAGACTGTTTCCTGCGAAGTCTGTTTTTCTGCAGGAACACTCCGGTACTGCCTTCCCGCAATACCCCCGGCAAGAAGTCCGAATCCGATCTGGGCTGCCCAGAGAACTGCTCCCAGACGTATATCCCCCCATAGCATACTTCCCACTACATGAAGAAGAAATGCCGGACTGGCTCCCGAAGAAACCCCGCAGAGCAGTGCACCCCTGTTTCTGTCAAGCCGTCCCAGACGCACCGACTTCGCCGTCATTTTGGCACCCAGAGGATACCCGCACAGATGTCCCACGGCAAAAGCTGAAAAAGCACAGGCGTCCATTCGGAACAGCTTCCCCACCGGAAGGAGTGTGTTCAGCGGATCCAGAAGCCCGTAGGTGCCGATAAAATGGGAAAGAACCATATAGGGAAACAGTACCGGCACCAGCTTCCGGATAAACATCTCCATCCCGCCGGATACCGCTTCCGCTGCTTTCGCCGGACAGAGCATCAGCAGGCAGAAATATATCGCCGTTACCCCTGTGAGAAGCCATCTTTCTTTTTTGTCGGACATGGAAACCATCCCTCCCGCATACCATGATACAGACCTGTTTATCTGTATGTATGCGGAGGTGAAAACTTGTCTCGTACAAAACGAAAAAAACGGTACCGGCTGGCGGCTCTTCTGGCGGATCTGACCGGATTTCCGCCGGAGGGGATGGCGGATATGCCTGTTCTGCTGTGCCGGGGAACTATGGAGGTAATGACGGAGGGCTGCCGTGCCATTCTGGAATACAGCGGCAGCAGGATCCGGCTGGATATGGGCAGGGAGATCCTCTGCGTGGAGGGGGAGGGACTGACTATGTCAGATTTTCACAGAAAATGCCTGACCATCCGGGGGAATATCAGCCGGGTTCTGTGGGAGGTGTAAGGGGTGTTTGAACGGCTGTTGCATTTTTTCACCGGATGGACGGAGATTATGGCGGATGCAGCCTGCCGCAGTGCTTTGGCGGATCTGCTCTGGCAGTGTGAGATCTCTCCTATCCGGGAACAGACGGATGAAGATGCTGTACGGTTCCGGATTCCGCATCATCGGTACAGGGAGTTTGCGGAAGCGGCCGGTGCTGCGGGGCTTTGCTTCCGGTGCAGCGGAGAAGGCGGTTTGCCGGTGGTTCTTGCCTTCTGCCGCCATCGTCCCGGGATTCCCGTGGGGCTTGTCCTTCTGCTGTTCTGGTGTCTGTATTCCCAGAACCTGATCTGGAATATTACCTGTATCGGATGTGAAAACCTGACTGCTGCGGAGGTGGAACAGATCCTCACGGAAGCGGGATGCGGGGTGGGGGATTTTTA
>JAFZET010000009.1 GCA_017560565.1 Clostridia bacterium
AAAGGGCTGTTCTTTCTTTAACAATCCTATTAGCTTTTTTGTATAATTCTTCACGGGTACAACCGGCAGCAACAGGACCTAATGTGATAATGCGGTTCAATTCATCTTGGTCATATTCTTTGAAGTGTTCAGTCAAAAATGCATCACGAGTTACTTTAACACCGGGTATTTGAATGGCCGTTGTAATTACACTGGTTAAATCCAATGCTTTTTCAGTTTCGTTCTTTTTTAATCCCATGTTTTTTACTCCTTTATATTGATCTACAATATATTTTGCAATTTTCGCGATATTTCAGTACTGGATTTTCACTAAGCAGTCCCAACGGATATTTCTTATCTCTTACCTCTCACTTCTTACTTCCCCCCAAGCCTCACTTCGTCAGCTCCAGCTCCTTGATCTTGTCTCTGAGGTACGCCGCTTCTTCAAACCGCAGGTCTTTGGCGGCCTGCTGCATTTCTTTCCGCAGGGCTTCGATCTGCTGCTCCTTGGTCTGTCCCCGTACGGCGGCGGAAACGGCGGATTTGTCGGTGCCTTTCTTTCTGCCTTTGCCTCTGGCGGGAGCGTCCTCGGCATCGATGGAGATGGGTGCGGCGATCTCCTTGACGATGGTCTTCGGGATGATGCCGTGTTCTTCGTTGTACGCCATCTGGATGGCACGGCGGCGGTCGGTTTCGTCCAGGGCACGGCGCATGGATTCCGTTTCGCTGTCGGCGTACAGGATTACCGTACCGTCAGCATTCCGGGCGGCACGGCCTATCATCTGGATCAGGGAGCGTTCGGAGCGAAACAGCCCTTCCTTGTCCGCATCCAGAATGGCCACCAGCGTAACCTCCGGCAGGTCGATCCCCTCACGGAGCAGGTTGATCCCCACCAGTACGTCAAAGATGCCCATCCGCAGATTCCGCAGCAGTTCCGTCCGTTCCATGGCGTCAATATTGTGGTGGATGTACTTGACCCGGATACCCAGTCCGTCCAGATATTCGGTCAGGTCCTCCGCCATTTTTTTCGTCAGCGTGGTTACGAGTACCCGTTCCTTTTTCAGGATCCGCTGGCGGATCTCCCCGATCAGGTCATCCACCTGTGTTTCGGCGGGACGCACTTCCACCCGGGGATCCACAAGTCCCGTGGGCCGGATGATCTGCTCCACCACCTGTTCTGCATGTTTGTCTTCGTATTCCGCGGGGGTGGCGGAAACCATGATGATCTGGTTCAGTTTTTCTTCAAATTCCTCAAAGTGCAGGGGGCGGTTGTCGTAGGCGGAGGGCAGACGGAAGCCGTATTCCACCAGATTGGTCTTTCTGGCTCTGTCCCCGCCGCTCATGCCCCTGACCTGGGGAATGGTTACATGGCTTTCGTCCACGAAGAGGAGAAAATCCTTCGGGAAATAGTCCAGCAGGGTGTAGGGCGTGGAGCCGGGATCCCTGCCGGCAAACACAGCGGAGTAGTTCTCGATTCCCGAGCAATACCCGATCTCCCGGATCATTTCGATGTCGTACCGGGTACGCTCCTCGATCCGCTGTGCCTCCAGCAGCTTGTTCTGGGACTGGAACCACTGGATTCTGTTTTCCAGCTCTTCTTCGATCCGGGCGATGTAGATTTCCTTGGCGGTGGGGTCGGCAACATAATGGGTGGCGGGGTAGATGGCTGCGTAGTTCAGCACCGCCAGCGTCTTGCCGGTCAGGGGATCGATCTCGGAAATCCGGTCGATCTCGTCCCCGAAAAATTCTACCCGGACGGCACGGTTGTCGTACCCGGCGGGGTATACTTCCAGTGTGTCCCCCCGCATCCGGAAATTGCCTCTGACAAAGTTCACGTCGTTCCGGTCGTAGGTGGAAGCGATCAGCAGCAGGGCGAGGGTCTCTCTGGCCATCTCCATACCGGGGCGCAGTCCGATGACCTGACGCTGGTATTCCTCCGGAGGACCCAGAGAATAGATACAGGACACGGAGGCAACAATGATCACATCCCGCCTCTCAAACAGAGCGGAGGTGGCGCTGTGCCGGAGCTTGTCGATCTCGTCGTTGATGGAGGAGTCTTTTTCGATATAGATATCCCGTCCGGGCACATAAGCTTCCGGCTGGTAGTAGTCGTAGTAGGATACAAAATATTCCACCGCATTGTCGGGGAAGAACTCCCGGAACTCGCAGCAGAGCTGGGCGGCAAGGGTCTTGTTGGGTGCCAGCACCAGTGCGGGACGTCCCATTCTGGCGATGACATTGGCCATGGTAAAGGTCTTCCCGGAGCCGGTGACCCCCAGCAGGGTCTGGTATTTCATCCCGCCGGCGATCCCGTCACAGAGCTTGTCAATAGCCTGCGGCTGATCTCCGGTGGGCGCATAGGCGGATTTCAGTTGGAATTCGGGCATGGTATACATTCCCTCCTGTGTACGGAAGTACATTTGTTCTTTTATTATACCATACTGTCGGGGGGATGTAAAGGGGAATACGGTATTTTTCCACTGGAATTCACCCTGCCGGACAGGACAATTTCCGCACAAATAAGCGTCTTTCTCTTGACAATCCGCACGGGGTGTGCTATACTTACCATATCTATTGATACCTGTCAAAGGCATCGAAGGGAAGTAGTACGCTGAACAAATCTGTTCCAGAGAGCGGGCGTTTGCTGAAAGACCCGCACAGAAAACAGCCGAAGTAGTCCCGGAGCCGTTCTGCGGAAGTTCCGTTCCAAGCCGGAATGCGTACACAGAACCGGGTTCTCCCGTTACAGAGAGAGGGATTTTCTGTCCCTGTAAGTGCGTCCTTTCGGGCGAAATCGGGTGGTACCGCGTAAACTGCGTCCTGATGTCGATTCTGTCGATATCGGGATTTTTTATTTTTTCTCCAAAAGAAAACAAACTCAAATGAGGTAAACAAAATGAAAAGAGAACTCCCCAAGACCTATGACCCGTCGGATTTTGAGGGTCGGATTTATCAGTCGTGGTGCGACGAAGGGCTGTTTACACCCAAGGTTGACCACAGCAAACCCCACTATTCCATCGTCATTCCTCCGCCGAACATCACCGGTCAGCTGCACATGGGTCACGCACTGGACAACACCCTGCAGGATATCCTGATCCGGTACAAGAGAATGAAGGGCTTCTCCACCCTGTGGCTCCCCGGTACCGACCATGCGTCCATTGCCACCGAAGCCAAGATCGTGGAAGCCATGCGCAAGGAAGGGCTCACCAAGGAAGATCTGGGTCGTGACGGCTTCCTGACCCGTGCATGGGCATGGAAGGAACAGTACGGCGGACGGATCATCGAACAGCTGAAGAAGCTGGGTTCCTCCTGCGACTGGACCAGAGAACGGTTCACCCTGGACGAAGGCTGCTCCCGTGCGGTCCGTGAAGTATTCCAGAGACTGTATGACAAGGGTCTGATCTACCGTGGGGAAAGAATCATCAACTGGTGTCCTCACTGCAAGACCTCCATCTCCAATGCGGAAGTGGATTACGAAAACCAGAAGGGTCACTTCTGGCACATCCGGTATCCTCTGGTTGGCGGCGGCGGATATGTTGAGGTTGCTACCACCCGTCCCGAAACCATGCTGGGTGACACCGCTGTTGCCGTAAACCCCAACGATGAAAGATACAAGCACCTGATCGGTACCTACTGCGTTCTGCCGCTGGTGGGACGCCGGATTCCGATCGTGGCTGACGAACACGCCAAGCTGGACAAGGGTACCGGCTGCGTAAAGATCACCCCCGCTCATGACCCCAACGACTTTGAAGTAGGCCGCAGATGCCGCCTGCCCATGGAAGTGGTTCTGACCGAGGACGCAAAGATCACCGAAAACTACCCGAAGTACGCCGGTATGGACCGCTACGAAGCCCGGAAAGCCATCGTGGAAGATCTGAAGGCTGGCGGATACCTGGCCGAAATCGAAGATCTGGATCATGAAGTGGGTACCTGCTACCGCTGCGGCACCACCATTGAACCCATGATCTCCCTCCAGTGGTTCGTCCGCATGGAACCTCTGGCGAAGCCCGCTGTGGAAGCCGTAAGAGAAGGCAAGACCCGGTTCGTGCCCGAACGGTTTGACAAGAACTACTTCCACTGGATGGAAAATACCCAGGACTGGTGTATCTCCCGTCAGCTGTGGTGGGGTCACCGGATTCCTGCGTACTACTGTGACTGCTGCGGTGAAACCGTGGTTGCCAAGGACGGCTGTGAAACCTGTCCCAAGTGCGGCGGTCACATGACCCAGGATCCCGATACTCTGGATACCTGGTTCTCCTCCGCTCTGTGGCCCTTCTCCACCATGGGCTGGCCGGATGAAACCGAAGACCTGAAGTACTTCTATCCCACCAATACTCTGGTAACCGGCTACGATATCATCACCTTCTGGGTTTCCAGAATGATCTTCTCTGCACTGGAATACACCGATCAGGTACCTTTTGATACCGTCCTGATCCACGGTCTGGTACGTGACGCACAGGGACGGAAGATGTCCAAGTCTCTGGGCAACGGTATTGACCCTCTGGAAATCATCGACAAGTACGGTGCTGACGCCCTCCGGTTCGCTCTGGCAACCGGCAACAGCCCCGGAAACGATATGCGCTTCTCCGATGAAAAGATCGAAGCTGCCAGAAACTTTGCCAACAAGCTGTGGAATGCCGCACGCTTCGTGATGATGAATCTGGAAATCGAAGAAATCGAGCTGCCCGACCAGTCCGAGCTGGCTCTCGCTGACAAGTGGATCCTGTCCAAGTTCGCCGACTGCGTGAAGTCCGTGACGAACAATATCGAAAAGTACGAAATCGGCATCGCTCTGTCCTGCCTGTACGACTTTATCTGGGACGTATACTGCGACTGGTATATCGAGCTGACCAAGTCTGCACTGCAGGATAAGGGTTCCGCACGTTCTGTGGCTGCCCAGAAGGTTCTGGCATACGTGCTGAGAGAAACCCTGAAGCTGCTCCATCCCTTCATGCCCTTCATTACTGAAGAGATCTATCAGGGTCTGCCCGGCGAGGACGGCTCCATCATGATCAAGGCCTTCCCCGAAATCGATGCGATCCCCGTGTTTGCAGAGGCGGAAGGTCAGCTGTTCAGCGTTGCTGAAAGCTTTGAAAAGGTTATCGACGCCATCCGTGCCATCCGTGCCCGCCGTGCGGAAATGGGTGTTGTTCCTTCCCGGAAGGCAAGCGTGTACATCACTACAAAGTACGCTGATATCTTCGCGGAATGCACACCTTACTTTGAACGTCTGGCATCCGCCGCATCCGTGACGCTGGTGGACAGTTATTCTGACGATACTGCTGTACAGATCATCACCGATGCCGCCGCCATCTACATTCCTCTGGCCGACATGATCGACTTTGCCGCCGAACTTGCCCGTCTGGAAGGGGAACTGAAGCAGGTGGAGAGCGAAATCGCCCGTGTCAACGGCAAGCTGGCCAACGAAAGCTTTGTTGCCCGTGCGCCCAAGGCGGTTGTGGACGGCGAAAAGGCCAAGCTGGAAAAGTATCTGGAAAAGAAGTCCGGTGTGGAAACCGCTCTGAACCAGGTAAAGAGCATGATGAAATAAACAGAAAAAACGGAAATGTTTCCGTCTGCAGTACGCCTCTTCCGGGATGGGAGGGGCGTATTTGCGTGCAGAAATATTGTATCTTTTTATCTCCAATATTCTTGACTTTTTTTCCCCTTCCGTGTAT
>JAFZET010000002.1 GCA_017560565.1 Clostridia bacterium
GGAAGTATCCGCAGCCTGTTCCGTTTCCACAGAGCCTCCTCCGCACCCGGTAAGAAGAAGCGCAGCCAAAAGAATGCAGAAAATCTGTTTTTTCATACAAGTAACTCCTCATATACCGATATATATATATATATTTGTATCTCTATAATAAATATACAGTACAATCCGTCCTCTGTCAATAGGTTTCATCAAATTCACCGGATTTTCCCAATAAAATCCGCCCGTTCTATTGACAAACACCAAAAAATACAGTATACTAAAGCATACCGAAAGATATAATAACTTGAAAGGATCCCTGTATGAAACAAACCGTACGTCTCGCCTGTCTTATGATGGCACTGTTGATGCTGTTCCCGCTGGCTTCCTGCGGCGGCGAAACCGCTGAGACCGCTGACACCGCAGCCGACACCGCCCCCGTGGAAACAGAACCTACCGATTATCTCGCTTCCCTGCCCGAAATGGATTATGACGGATACAATTTCCGCATGAACATCCGTGACAACGATAAATGGGTAAACGACCAGATCGCCGAAGAAATGAACGGTGAAGTCGTCAACGATGCCGTATACAAGCGCAATGCGGAAATCATGGACCGGTACAATGTGGCAATTACCCACATCCGTTCCTCCCATGCCAACTCTGATGCGGATGCCCAAGCGAACATCACTGCCGGTGACGATGCTTACGATCTGGTTACCAACCATCCCCGGCAGATTCACAAATACGGCAACGAAGGTCTTGCCCTGGACTGGCACAAATTCAAGTATGTGGATCTGACACAGGCATACTGGGATCAGGACGCTGCCAGAAGCTTCACCATGCCCGACGGCGGTCTGTACTGCATGATCGGGGACAACAGCCACTGTTCTGTGGGTGCTACCTTTGCCATGCTGTTCAACAAGGATCTGTTCGATCAGTTCGGTCTGGACTATCCTTATGAAACCGTCAAGGAAGGCAAATGGACGATGGATGCCTTCCTCAATATCGCCGAGACCTATGCCAACGACCTGGACGGTGACGGCGATATGGATGAAAACGACCTGTACGGCTATGTGACCCACCATTGGGTAGGTCCCATTCAGGCGTTCTATTCCTCCGGTGCCCGTGTCATTGAAAAGGATTCCGATACATACGAATTCGGTGTGTACAATGAACGCTCCATCACCATGTTCGAAAAGTACTTTGCCCTGCTGGACTCTTCCTGCTCCAGCATCGACACGGTGACAACCTCCTCCTTTACCGGAGATCATCTGCCCCTGTTCCAGGAAGGCAAGGCCATGTTCGTGGACGTAAACCTGCTTTCCGTTGAATTCCTGCGGGAAATGGACTTCAATTTCGGGATCATTCCCTGGCCCAAGCTGGAAGAAAGCGACAAAGAATACTGGTCCAACGTGGACGCCGGCACCAACCTGTTTTTCGTGCCCATCACCGCTTACGCCAACCAGGATCTGATCAGCCATATTCTGGAAGCCATGGCCATTCTGGGCAGAGAATATGTGATCCCTGCGTATTATGATGTTGCCCTGAAGACCCGTGACTCCCGTGACGAAGAATCCGCTGAAATGCTGGATATCATTCTGGCCAACCGGGTATTTGACCTGGGATACTGGAACACCGATTTCGGCGGCGGTTACGACAGCCATTTCTCCGAACTTGCCAGAAACCGTACCGAATTCTCTTCCTGGTACGACAAAAAACTGAAGTCCGGTACCACCCAGAAAGAAAAGGTCATCCAGAAGTATCTGGATCGTGCCGAACAGTAACTGCACATTCTCAAAACTGTCTGTCCCCATCGGATGGGCAGTTTTTTGTATACATTCATCAATTTCCCATTGACACAACAGGCTGTATGTGATATACTGACTATACATTTATTGTGTATTTTCTCTGAAAGGATTCTGATTATGAAACGCTTTGCCTGTATTCTGATCGCCCTTCTGACGATGCTGCCGCTGGCTTCCTGCGGCGGAGAAACGCCTGCCGAAACCGAAGCCAATACTGCAGCCGATACCGCTGCCGCCGAAACCGAAACCGCCGACCCGCTGGCTGACCTGCCCTCGATGGACTATGAAGGCTATGATTTCCGTATGCTGATCCGCAATGCGGAAAACTGGCTGGAAGACATGGTGGCGGAAGAAATGACCGGGGAAGTGGTCAACGATGCCGTTTTCAAGCGGAATTCGGAAACGGAAGAACGCTACAACATCACCATCAGCCATACCCCTTCCTCTCATCACAACTATGAAACCGACGCCAAGCCCCTGATTCTGGCCGGTGAAGACGCTTTCGACCTGGTTATCCCCCATGCCCGTGTGGCTCATGTATACGCCAACGAAGGGCTGACCGCTGACTGGAACACCCTGAAATATGTGGATCTGACACAGGCATACTGGGATCAGGACGCCGCACAGAGCTTCCAGATGCCCGGCGGTCTGTACTGCATGACCGGTGACATCAGCCACGAATCCGTAGGTGCATCCAACGCCATGCTGTTCAACAAGGATTATTTCGATGAAAACAACATTGAATATCCTTACGACATGGTAAAGGAAGGCACCTGGACACTGGATGTGTTCACACAAATGGCGGAAACCTACAGCCGTGATATTGATGGTGACGGCGCCATTACCGAAAAGGACATCTGCGGGTATGCCACCTTCTACTGGATCGGTCCCATTCAGGCGTTCTACTCCTCCGGCGCCCGTGTAATTGACAAGGACTCCGATACTTATGCATTCAGCGTATACAATGAACGTTCCGTCAAGATGTTCGAAAAGTATTTCGACCTGCTGAACTCCGAATACGCCATTCTGGACTCCTCCTCCGACAACTCCTTTGACTGTACCTCCACCACTCTGTTCCGGGAAGGTCGTTCTCTCTTTACCGACGTAAATATCACGCTGGTAATCAACCTCCGGGAAATGGATCAGAACTTTGGTGTTCTGCCCTGGCCCAAGCTGGAAGTGTCCGATGATTATGTAGCCAACGTAGACGCCGGTACCAACCTGTGCACCATCCCGATCACCAACTCCGATTTCGACCGCACTTCCCTGATCCTGGAAACTCTGGCGATCCTGGGCAGAGAATATGTAATCCCCTCCTATTATGAAATCGCTCTGAAGACCCGTGACTCCCGTGACGAAGAATCTGCTGAAATGCTGGATATCATTGTCTCCAACCGTGTATTCGACCTGGGCTACTATAACGAACCCATGGGCAATGCCTTTGCCAGCCACTTTGCGGAAATCTCCAGCAAAAAGATCACTGACTTCACCTCCTGGCATGACGGCAAGCTGAAGAGTGCAGAAGCGGCCAGAGATAAAGTCCTTGAAGAATACTACAAGCGTGCAGAAGGCTGATCTTCCATCTGCATTCCATATAAAAATTGAGGGACATAAAGATGAAAACCAAAAATCTGCTTTGCCTGCTGATGGCACTGCTGCTCACCCTGCCTCTGGCCTCCTGCGGCAGCACTTCTCCTGAAACAACTCCGGAAGGTGACAGTCAGGCTGCCGATGAAATTGCGGAAGAAACGGAACCGGATATTCTGGCAGGGATCTCCTATGGCGGTGCGGATTTCCACATCATGACCAGCGATACCGCCATCAGCTCCAACTACCTGCTGGAAGGCTCCGGCGAGCTGACCGGTGATATTGTAAACGATGCCGTATTTGAACGGAATCTGGCAGCGGAAGAACAGCTGGATATTCACCTGACCTATACCCACACCGACCGGAACTGGGGCGATGTGTATTCCGGCGTAACCCAGATCGTGCTCTCCGGCGATGACACCTTTGACATGATCGTGGACGACCAGCTGGGGATGTCCTCCGCCTCCATTGACAAAGTATTCGTGGATGTGGCTGCCCTGCCCACCGTGGATCTGGAAGCCGGTTACTGGTCCGGGGACTATATGTACAATCTGTCCATCGACTACAAGAGCGTTTACCTGATGGTAGGCGACTACTTCATGGATGTACTGAACCATTCCCACGCCCTGCTGTATAACCGGGATATGTACAACAATCTGTACGGTGATCCCGATGCCCTGTATCAGATGGTACAGGAAGGCAAATGGACGTATGACCAGTGGATCGCCCTGAGCGAAGGTGCTTATCAGGACATCAACGGTGACGGCAAGCTGGATGCGGATGATGTGTTCGGCATGATCGTCGGCGGCATCGGTGGTTCCTCCTTCCCCTTCACCTATGGTTCTGATGTTCCCTTTGTTTCCCGTGACGCTTCCGGGTATCCCACGCTAACCATGTACTGTGACCGTCTGCTGACCCTGTATGACAAGATCTACGCTATGTTCTACGGCGCCGGTACCTACACCAAGTACACCGAAAACGGCGAGGATCTTCATCAGAAGTTCATGGCAGAAGGCGCACTGTTCATCAGCGGCGCACAGCTGGGTGACTTTGGTGTATTCCGTGACATGGAAGCGGAAGTGGGTATCATCCCCTATCCCAAGCTGGACGAAGCCCAGGTCAATTATGTAACCGTTGTTCACGACACTGCGGAAGTGGGTGCGATTCCGATCACTGCCAGGGATCACGAAATGTCCGGTGCGGTTGCCCACCTTCTGTGCCGTCTGACCCATGAGACCGTACTGCCCGCCCATTATGAAATGTCCCTGAAGATCAAGTACGCCCGTGACAACTATACCTCCGCCATGATCGACCTGATTCACGACGGGATTATGGATATGTTCTGTCTGGTATACGGCGGCGCTCATGCCAACAACATTTTCACCTGGACCATTCTGGAACCTCTGCAGAAGGGGACCGATGCTGTGACCTCTGCTTATCAGACCAGAGAATCCGGAGCCATCCAGGGTCTGTCCGATCTGGTTGAAACCTTCAAGAACAACCAGCCCCAGTAAAAAATCCATAAAACACAGAAACACCGCACTCCATCTTGGAAATGCGGTGTTTTTCTGTGTATACGGGATTATTCGTAATCTTCGATGCGCCATTCGTCCAGCCAGTCCAGGTACGCCATTTCTCCGTCAAACCGGAAGGGCAGCCACACATAATCGGCTTCTTTCGTCTTCGGAGTGGGAGTGGATCTGATGATCTGCTGGGCAACGGCCTTCTGTTCCGGGGTGGAATCCACGTCAAACGCTTCGGCGAATGCCTTTTCGTACAGTTCATAAGGCACATCCATGGCATTGGGCATCCATCTGTCAGCGCAGGCGATGTACAGATCCTTCTTGCCGGGCACTTTGAATACGCTGGAGATCTGGCTGTGGAAGGAGGTGTTGGATTCGTCTGTGGGATGGGGATTGCCCAGCACGGTATATGGACCATGCCAGCTGTCAGCGATTGCAAGCTCGGACGGATTGGGCATATAGCCGGTGGTACCGGAAGTTATCAGATAATGCTTGTACTTCCGCAGGAAATGGGCAGTGGCTTCTCTCACATACGGAGGATACTTCCGGGGAAAATGGGTGGTGTAGTACCCGGTTACATCCGTATAGTCTTCTGTCAGGTCGGCACAGATGGTTTCGGAATGGACTCTTTCAAAATAGTAGTATGCCTTTCCGTCAGGTGCCACTACCAGGTCGAAGTCTCCCGCACTCATGTTCAGGGGATACAGTCTTTCTCTGACGATGGTATAAGGACCGGTAATGCTGTCTGCCGTCAGGACCGTTTCGCTCTGGCTGCCGTCCTTTTCCATGATTTTGAGCCAGCAGACAAACTTGCCGGTTTTCTTATTGAAAATGATATGGGGTCTGTCCATCATGGAAGTGGGATGGATACTGGAATTCGGATCTTCCGTATTGGGCGGAATGATCAGACCCAGATCTTCCCAGTTGTACAGATCGGTGGAGCGGTAGCACCGCACGCCCCAGTGCCAGATTCCCTTGGCGGGATCGGTAAATTCCTTGTTTTCGCCGTACCAGTAGTAATAGCCGTCCAGATACATCACAGAACCGCCGTGTGCCTGGATCCGTTCTCCTTTGGTATCCAGCCAGACCTGACCGGGACGGATGCTGTTATACTTTTCCATATTTCCTCCTGTACCGGATAAAACCGGATGTATTCAGTTAAAAAACGGTATGACGGGGAAGCCATACCGTTTTCATTTCAATTCAGTTTGCCGGAGACTTCAGAATCCTCAGTGGATCTGCTTGTCGTAGCTGGCAGCAATGTCATCCATGATTTCCTTCAGTGCCTGCTGGTACAGGGAATCAAAGGACTGAGAGGGCTTGTTGTTGTTGTAGTAGATCCACAGCAGCTGATACAGGGTATTTACATCGCCTTCGCAGTGACCGTACAGCAGATCATACAGATCGCTCATCACGATGACAGTCTTGTCGTTGGGCTTTACGCTGGGCTTAACAGTGGTTTCAACCTTGTTGATTACGGGAACGTACACACCGCCGTTGGTCAGAACCCAGCCAACGATCTTGTAGCCGTCATAGGACCACAGATAGGGATTCCAGTAAGAACCGATGATGCAGCCGTTGCCGTTGATCCAGTAACCGTCATACAGAGCGTTTACATACTGACCTACATATACGATGGCATACCCCTGGATAGCAGGAGTCTTTGCGCTGTAAGCCTTCAGAACGATGGCGCCGTCGCCGGTAGCGTACAGCTTGCCGTCCTTGCCGATATAGCCGTTGCCGCGTGCCACTTCCAGCTTGATGTCCGTGTACTGCTTGTCGGCCTTTACCACGATATTGGTGGAGTCACCGCTCTTGTCCAGCTTCCAGGAAGTGGGTTCAATGTCAATGTAACCCTGGGCTGCATTGTAGGGCTTGGTGGTTACATTCACATACAGTCTCATGAAAGGAACGCCGCCGCCGGTGTACAGATAGATATAGGCATAACCGTTGCCCACTGCCTGCAGGTGCTGACCGTCCTTATCGGTAACGATCTTGGCAACAGAGCTGTCGGAGGAGATCATTTTGAAATCGCTGCCGAAGGTCTGCACATCACCCTTGTACAGGTACAGGCTGTAAGAGTTCTTTGCGAAGAACGCTTCGATATCAACCTTGTCAGCCGGATAGTACTTACCGGGAATGGTGATGGAAGCATTTACACCGCCCAGCAGTGCGGGATTCTGGATGGTAACCTTGCCGGTTTCGGAGATGGTTACGTTGCCGGTGGTAGCAGAGGAAGAAACCGTGGCGGGCTTTCTCTTGATCACGCCGCTGGGGATCTTGCTCTGGTTGTAGGTCACACCGGTCTGAGTGGAAACGTTTTCCTTGTTTACTTCCACTTCGGTGGTGTCAGGCTTGATAGTGTGAGGCGCATACTTCTCATAGTAGTCCTTTGCGCTGCACAGAACACCGTTCACCCAGATATAACCGGATGCAACAACATTACCGGTACAGTAAGGACAGATGCAGTTATTGTATCTGCCGGTTACGGGATTCCAGTACGCTTCCAGAGAAACACCGTCATAAATGGGGTTATAGAAATACCCGTTGTAGTAGCCGCTGGGATTACATACAGGAGTCTTATTATCCTGCATGATATAAACTTCGCCGGCAGCAGAAACAGCCGCCGCGCTGCCGACCATCATTACGCCGGCCAGAATTGCAGAGAGCACTTTCTTGAATTTCATAGATTCCTCCTTGTTGAGTATTCTTTTCTATAGAATATAGATAAAGACAGCTTTCCGTGTATATATTATACAGCAGCCCTGTATTCTTGTCAAGAGATTTTCTTCCGGAATTTACTTCCTGTTGAAAACTTTACGCATGGACACACTCTTTGGTTTTTTTGTCATATTTTGTCATTTTTTACTCCGCGCACCTCATATATTTTCACCAAATACAGTCGAATTTCTTTCGGTTTGATTCTGCAGAAAGTCTTGTCAAATCCGCCGGTTCGTGGTATGATATAGGCAGATACCTATTCAAAAATCATACGGGAGGTACTCCCATGGACAAAAACCATATCATAAAAACCGGCGGTATGCAGATCCCGGTATACACCTGCGGACTCTGTGTGGTCGGCAGCGGGGCGGCAGCCTGGAACGGCGCCCACACTGCCCGCATCGAAAAGGATATTCCCGTGTTTCTGGTAACGGAAGGGGTGTATATGGGCACCTCCCGGAACACCGGCTCCGATAAGCAGACCTATTACAAGCAGTCCACCACCGCACTCCACGCCGACTCCCCGCTGGAAATGGCACAGGATTATGTGGCCGGCGGTGCCATGCACGGAGACATTGCCCTGACAGAAGCCTGCGGTTCCCTTGCCGGGTTTTACAAACTGATTTCTCTGGGCGTTCCCTTTCCCCATGACCGGTATGGGGAATATCCCGGGTATCGTACAGACCACGATGAAAAAAGCCGTGCCACCTCTCTCGGTCCTCTGACCTCCAAAAAGATGACGGAAGCCCTGGAAAAGGCAGCCAGAGATGCCGGTGTGACGGTGTTTGACGGCTACCGCGCTGTACAGATTCTGGTGCATGACGGTGAAGTCTGCGGCATTGCCTGCATCAGCATGAAGGAAATCCGGGAAGACAATCCAGCCGGACTGGCAGTATTCGCATCCCCTGCAGTGATCTGGGCAGTGGGCGGTCCTTCCGCACTGTATCACAAATCCGTTTATCCGGAAAGCCAGACCTGTGCGCTGGGTACGGCTCTGGCGGCAGGGGCATCCGGGGTCAACATGACCGAATTTCAGTACGGGCTGGCGTCTCTTGCCTTCCGCTGGAATGTATCCGGTTCCTATCAGCAGGTGATCCCCCGCTACATTTCCACCGCCGCAGACGGCGTATCAGATGCCAGAGAATTTCTCACCGACACCTTCGGCGACAGCGTGACCACCGCCTGTGCCGTGTTCCGCAAGGGATACGAATGGCCTTTTGCCCCGGAAAAGCTGGCACCCTCGGGAAGTACAGAGGGCAGCTTTTCCTCCCGGGTGGACATAGCAGTATACCGGGAGATCGCTGCCGGACGGCGTGTGTTTATGGACTTTACAAAAGACAGTGCGGGCGTCTGCCTTTCCGGTGCCGTAACTGAAGCGGAAGTGGGCGAAGAAGCCTTCACCTATCTGAAAAACTGTCATTCTCTGGAAGGAACACCGGTACAGAGACTCCGCACCATGAACGAAAAAGCCTATCAGCTCTATCTGGATCACGGCATCGATCTGGAAAGGGAGCCGCTGGAAGTGGGGGTCTGTGCCCAGCACATGAACGGCGGTCTGGAGGGAGATATGTGGTATGAAAGCCCCACCCTGCCCCGACTGTTTATCTGCGGGGAAGCAAACGGCGTGTTCGGTATCCGCAGACCGGGGGGCAGTGCCCTGAACTCCACCCAGGTCAGCTCCCGCAGAGCGGCGGAAAAGGCTGTTCATGTATATGACGAACCGGCTCCGGAAATTACAGCGGATATGCTATCCGATACGCTGTTTCTTGCGGGTCTTCTGGATCCCACAGCGAAAGAAGCCCTGTCTGCGGCAGAAATCCGGGAACTCCGGGCACACTGGGGACGCCGGATGGACAGCTGCGGTGCATTCCTCAGAGATCCGGCGGAAATTGAAGCACTGACGGCAGATGTACGGACTGAACTGCTGGAATGTGCCCGGTACAAGGCAGCGGATGTACCCTCTCTGATCGAACTGCAGATCCATCTGGACACCATGCTGACCCGGTATGCCGTTCTCTCCTCCATGACCCACTATATCCGGGACGGCGGTCTTTCCAGAGGTTCGTACCTGATCCTGGAAAACGGACAGATACCCGCCGCTCCGGTGATCGATACCGGACACGCAGAACGGATCGGTCAGGTGCGGATCACCCGGGACGGAACATTGGAAGCTGTATGCGGCTGGCAGGATGTCCGTCCCATCCCCACCGAAGAGCACTGGTTTGAAGAAGTCTACAACCGCAGCGGCAAACCTGAAAGCTACCGCTGAGAAAGGAATCCATGGAATACAGTACATACCCCATTGAATCCTACTTTGTCCGGCAGAAACCGGAAGGCAGAGAAGCGTACCGGCTCCGGCAGAAAAAGAGGATTCCGGCAGAATCGGCTCTGTATCTGTCCTGTCTGCGGATCTGTCCTCCGGATCCTGTCTGTACCGTCCAGATCCTCCACGGCATTGACGAACGCAAGGAACGGTATATCCCCTTCATGCAGTATCTGGCTTCCCGCGGAATGGCTGTGGTGATTCACGATCTGCGTGGGCATGGCGGTTCTCTTTTTCCGGAAGGACCGGCGTATTACGGGGAAGAAGCGCTGGACAAACTGCACACAGACATCGACGCAGTATATGCATCCCTGTTCCGCCCTGTACCGGCTTCCGAAAAAATGGATATCGCCTATGAAGATTTTCCCACCGAGACAGCCCTGCCCCGGTATCTTCTGGGGTTCAGCATGGGTGCCCTGATTGCGGGCAGTTTTGCGGGAGACAACGATGACCGGCTGTCAGGACTGATTCTGGCCGGTCTGCCCCACAGGGAGCGGTTTGTATCCTTTGCTCTGGCATGGGTACGTTTTCTGTCCCTGTTCGGAGGCGAAAGCTGGCATCCGCCGCTGCTTGACCGTTTCAGTTTCCGGAAATACAACACGGTTTTCGAAAGACAGGGCGAGGAGGGATCCTTCCTTTGGCTGTCGGAAAATCGGGAAAACACAGAGGCGTTCCGTGCCGATCCTCTCTGCGGTGCTGTGAACACCATATCCGCTTACCGGTTTCTGCTGACGCTGGTACGGGATATGTACCGTCCGGCATCCTGGAACATGGCAAGACCTGATCTGCCTCTCTGGATTCTGTCCGGGGAATACGATCCCGTAGCCGGCGGTGACCGCTGGGTACTGGACAGCGAAGATTTTCTCCGGGACATTGGGTACACAAACATCGAGAACCGTATGTTTCCCCGCTGCCGTCATGAGATCTTTATGGAAACCGACCGGCTGTATATCTGGCAGGAAACCGCCGACTGCATTCTTGCCGCCAACAAAGCGGAAACCGACCGAATCCACGCACGGCTGGAAGCGGAAGCGGCAGAGTATACCTCCATGTTTGGAAAACAATAACATAAAAAGGAAGAGAAATTCCCTTCTCCGGAAAGGATTCTCTTCCTTTTGTATTATATACGGTTATATGAGACGGACTTATTCCGCTGGCTGTGCTTCCGCCGTTTTTGTTCTGTATGCGATTCCCGCTTCTTCCAGAACGGCTTCCACTGTATCTCCTGCCTGTACCTGTCCCTGCAGCATGGCTTCCGAGAAGGAATCTTCAATTTTGCGAACGATGGCACGGCGCAGAGGTCTGGCACCGTATACCGGATCAAACCCTTCCTCTGCCAGGTGAGAAACCACTTCCGGCGCAAAGGAAACGGCAATCCCCAGCGTATCGATCCGTTTTCTGACTTCTTCCAGCATCAGAGAGGTGATTCTTTCAATATCGCCCGCCGTCAGCTTGTTGAAGACAATGATCTCATCCAGACGGTTGAGGAATTCCGGACGGAAGGTGGATTTCAGTGCTTCCATGGAAGTGGCACGCATTCTTTCCCGCTCATCCTTTGCAGCCGAATCGCTGTCACCGGCAAAACCCAGTCTTTTGGGAGCGGTAATCCCCGATGCGCCTACATTGGAGGTCATGATGATGATGGTATTCTTGCAGTCCACCCGTCTTCCCTGGGCATCGGTGAGGATCCCGTCTTCCAGAATCTGCAGCATGATGTTGAACACATCCGGGTGGGCTTTTTCGATCTCGTCAAACAGCACCACCGAATAGGGGCGTCTGCGGAGCTTTTCTGTCAGCTGGCCGCCCTCATCGTACCCCACATAGCCGGGGGGAGAGCCGATCAGCTTGGAGACACTGTGCTTTTCCATATACTCGGACATATCGATCCGGATCATGGCGTTTTCGTCCCCGAACATAGCCTCAGCCAATGCCTTGGCAAGTTCCGTTTTACCCACACCCGTGGGGTAACTAGTGGACTCAAATCTTGGTTCCATCATCGGTTCCAAGGCCATTTTACA
>JAFZET010000064.1 GCA_017560565.1 Clostridia bacterium
GCCCTCCTTGTCCAGATCGGTCAGCACCATCGGGTCGGCTTTCTTCACGAAAGTACCGGCGTAGGGAGTTTCGGCTGTCATGTTGCCCGCACCGTCCACAAACTGTACGAAGGGCAGGTCATATCTTCTGCCCACCTTGGCGTCGTCTTCACCGAAAGCGGGAGCGATATGAACGATACCGGTACCATCGCTCATGGTTACGTAGTTATCACAGGTAACAAAGTGGGCTTTCTTCTTCTGCTTGGCAGCAGCTTCTCCCGCACAGGCAAAGAGAGGTTCGTATTCTTTGTATTCCAGCTCCTTACCCTTGTAGGTTTCCAGAACGGTATAGGCGGGAGCGTCTTCGGTCTTCAGCTTGCCCAGAACCTTGTCCAGCAGAGCTTCTGCCATGTAGTAGGTATATCCGTCATCGGCATCTACCTAGCAGTAGGTTTCATCGGGGTTCATACACAGAGCCAGGTTGGAGGGCAGCGTCCAGGGGGTGGTGGTCCATGCCAGGAAGTAGGCATCTTCACCCACTACCTTGAAGCGGACAACGGCAGAACGTTCCTTTACGGTCTTATAACCCTGAGCAACTTCCTGTGCGGACAGAGGAGTACCGCAGCGGGGGCAGTAGGGTACGATCTTGAAGCCCTTGTACAGAAGCCCTTTGTCCCAGATCTGCTTCAGTGCCCACCATTCGGATTCGATGAAGTTGTTGTCATAGGTTACGTAAGGATTGTCCATATCTGCCCAGAAGCCAACGGTACCGGAGAAATCTTCCCACATCCCCTTGTACTTCCAGACGGACTCCTTGCATTCGTTGATGAAGGGTTCCAGACCATACTGTTCGATCTGTTCCTTGCCGTCCAGACCCAGCTTCTTTTCCACTTCGATTTCCACAGGCAGACCATGGGTGTCCCAGCCGGCTTTACGGGGAACGTCTCTCCCCTTCATCCACTGATAGCGGGGGATCATATCCTTGATGACACGGGTCAGAACATGACCGATGTGGGGCTTGCCGTTGGCAGTCGGAGGACCGTCGTAGAATGTAAAGGTCTGTCTGCCGGCGCTTTCGGAAAGCTGACTTTCAAAGATCTTGTTTTCCTGCCAGAACTTCAGAGTTTCTCTTTCTCTGTCCACGAAGTTCATGTTAGTCGAAACTTTCTTGTACATTTTCTTCTCCTTTTTTGTTTGTACACCGGATGGTCAGGGCATAAAAAAAGCCCGCGTCCGCACTGGACGAAGGCAAAACTCCGCTTACACCACCACTGCATACCATCATATGCTTTCCCGATAACGGCGGAACAGCCGGCACAGACTACAGGCATACGCCTTCGCCCTGCAGCTCGGAAGTGATTTTCGCCGTACACCGTCCCGCCGGACTCCCACCATCACCGGCTCGCTTTGCGGACAGAAAATACAGGTACTCTCTTCGTCAGCGCTTTTGATACATTTCCATAGCTTTATTATAACGCACTGTATACCTTTTGTCAAGCGTGTTTTCACAGAAATCCCCTTACCGAAGCAGACGAAAAATACCGTTTTTTTGTACTGTTTTCGGGTATTGTGACCATGTTTTCTCCGCTCTCCGGTACGCTTCTTTCCATTGTCCGAGGGTAAAACAGCTGTATATTCCGTTTTTATACTGTTTCCCATCAATATCCATCAGCAGTCTCCCCCTTTTTTTCAACAAAATCACCATATCCTTATGAAGATTTCATTACGAAATTTATAAATACGGCATTGACTTGTGTAGAAACCCATGGTATAATATAAGCAAATCCAAATGATTCCGGTATTGTCATGCCGGTCTGTACCATCCACCAGGAGGTTATTATGTCTGATAAGAAATTCATCAAACTGCCCGAAAGCGAACTGGAAGTTATGCAGGCGATCTGGGCACTGAACGCCGAAGGAGAAAAGTTCGTTTCCGCCGGTCTGATCATGAAGCGGTTCCCTGCCCTGTGCCGTCTGAAGCTGACCACCGTACTGACCCTGATCACCCGTCTGCAGCTCAAGGGCTTCATCAGCTCTGAAAAGCTGAGCCGTGCCAACTGCTACAAGCCGCTGATCGATGCCGACGAATACCGCCGCTTTGTTGCCGGTGATTTCGTGGAACGGGTTTATGTGGGCAACCGTCTGGGTCTGATCTCCAACCTGATCGAATCCGATGATCTGTCTGCCGAAGACATCGCCGAACTGAAGAAGGTTCTGGAAGAAGCCGAAAAGAAATAATTTCCGATGGATTTGGGAGGGTGTGCATGGAAAACCGGATGATGATTCTGTTTTTTATGCTCCTCTCCCTTTTTCTTTTGTTCTCCGCTGCCTCTGCCCTGCTGACAGTCCTGCGCCGGAAATGGCGTCGGCGGCTGCCGTCTGCGGTATGGGGCATTCTTTTTCTTCTGCCCATTCTGCCTTATTCCATAGCCGGTGAACACAGTCCTCTGCAGTTGGAGCTGACTGTGGACGCACAGGGGGGACGGGTGGTATCCGTGCTTCCTGCGGAGGAGGAAAAAGAGCCGCTTTCCGCCATTCTGACAGCGGAAGAGGACGGTTCCATTTCCCTGACCGGTGAGCCGGCTGATCTTCCTGCCTACCGCCATCCGGACGGACTGTATATCTCCGCCCGTGTCTGGTCGGCGGCGTTGTACCTGGTATTCTTTGCACTGTTTCTCTGGCTTACCCTGGCACTGGCCTCCGTCACCCATCGGATCTGCGCCTATGCCGAAAGCATCCGCTATCTCACCAGTCGTTCCGCCGTATGCCATGACGAGCGGATCTGTGCGGTATTTCAGTCCTCCGCCGCTCAGGTAAAGCTCCACAGAAAACCGGTTCTCCGGATTGTGGAAGAAGGGATCCATCTCTCCCCCTGCACTTCCGGACTTTTCACACCAACTGTGTACATCTCTCATCTGCAGTCCCGCATGGCTTCGGATGAACTGGAGTACATTTTTCTGCATGAGCTGTGCCATGTAAAACGGCATGACTTTTTTCTGAAGATTCTGGCACTGTTCGCCACCGCCGTCCATTTTCCTGCTCCTTTTGCCGGAGATGTCCGCCGGATGGTGTACGAAGACTGTGAGCTGGGCTGTGACCGGATGGTGCTGTCCTGTATCGGCATCTCCCGCCGCAGCCGGTATATGCAGACCATTCTGGAGATTGCAGAACAGAAGCTCCGGTCGGATGTGATCCGTGGGGAACTTTTCAGTTATGCTTCCGGCGCAAAGGAGCTGCTGCTGCGCCGGTACCGGAATCTGCTGGAACCGGAAAAGACCGTTTCTCCAGCCGATATACTGCGTCTGGCTTCCTCTCTGGCGGCGGTATGTCTGCTCCATGTCGGACTGTTTTCCCTGATTGATCCGTCCCGGACAGAAAATCCCATGATCCGGTTTGAAAATCCCTATCTGGAAACGGTGGTACGGGAGTATTACAACCTGCGGGATAATGAACCGGTGACCATGTCCCACCTGGACGGGATCTGGTCTCTGGAATTCTCACTCTCCCGAAAGACGGAAAAACCCGCCGCCGCACCGGATGGGAACACCCTTGCCCTGTGCTGTACGGTCAATGAGGGGAAATATTACATGGAAAAGAATCTTTCCGGTGATGAGTGGGCGGTGTTTCTTCTTCAGGACGGACTGGCAGACGGCATTTCACCCGATATGCAGTATGCCGCAGAAGCCCGGCGTCCCGAACTTCTGCAAACAGAAGAGCCTTTGTGGCTGGATCCGCATTACGACTGTGCCGTGGATCTTCTGCCGGATGTATGCACCCTTGCCGCACTGGAACGGTATCTGCCGGAAGACCGTGAGGAAGCGGAATACTTTCTTTCCCGCTACACTTGTCTGGACGGTACGGAAAGTGCCCTGGACCGGTATGTTACGGAAATCTATATGACCGTGATCCGGGAAAACCGGCTGACCGCAGATGCCCCGGAAAGTGACATTCTGGATGCATTCACACGATACTGCGGGGAAAACGGCATCACCTTCGATCCGGACAAAGGGGACATTCTGGGACAGCTGCGGGCACACCGTAGAGAAGAGATCATTGCCCTTTCACCCGCCGCCCTGATCCGTCCCATGGCATTTCTGGATCCCGACCTCTCCGCCGATGAAATCCATACGCTTGTGGAGCTCATGACGAAAAACGGAAAAATCAACGCCAAATGCATGACCGGTATAACAGCCGATGCCACCGGTCGGTACACACTGGCTCTTACCGATCTGAACCTGTTCGGTAGTCTGCGTACCGTGATACTCAACGACAGGCTGGTGATGGAAGACAAAACCATCCTGACGGAGGAATGGTGTGCGGTGATTGAACGATCATAAATCAAAAAACGGCTTACAGAACCGCATTGGTTTTCTGTAAGCCGTTTGTTTTGCAGTTGATTACTTTTCTTCTTCCACCACAGCGATACCCAGTTCTTCCAGAGCCTTGGGATCGGCGGGAGCGGGGCAGGCGGACATGAGTTCAGAAGCGTTCTGGATCTTGGGGAATGCCACAACGTCACGCAGGCTGTCCGCACCGGCCATGATCATAGCCAGTCTGTCCAGACCCAGAGCAGCACCGCCGTGCGGAGGTGCACCGTAACGGTACGCATCCACCAGGAAGCCAAACTTCCGGTCGATTTCTTCGGGGGTCAGACCCAGGCGGCGGAACATTCTCTGCTGCAGTTCCACGTCGGTGATACGGATAGAACCGGAGGAGATTTCCACGCCGTTGAGCACCAGGTCGTATGCCTTTGCACGTACCTTTCCGGGATCGGTATCGATGTATTCCAGACATTCGTCCAGAGGCATGGTGAAGGGATGGTGCATAGCCAGCCAGGTTTCGGTTTCTTCGTCCCATTCAAAGAAGGGGAATTCGGTGATCCACAGGAAGTTGTAGCCTGCGGGGATCATGTCAAGCTGCTTGCCTACCAGCAGACGGAGTGCGCCCAGTACAGGCAGGGTCACTCTGTCCTTGTCGGCAACGATCAGGGCAACGTCACCCTTTTCACAGCCGATTCTGGCAAGGATGGCATCCAGTTCGCCTTCTGCCATGAACTTTGCAAAGGAACAATTGGGTGCTTCGTCAACCCAGCGTACATACGCCAGACCCTTGGCACCAATACCGCGGGCGTGTTCGGTCAGCTTGTCGATTTCCTTACGGGTCAGTTTGGCAGCACCGCCCTTGGCCACGATGGCACGGACGGATCCTCCGGCTTCGATAGCACCGGTGAACACGCTGAAGCCGCAGTTTGCCACCAGATCGGAGATGTTCTGGATCTCCATGCCGAAACGGGTATCAGGCTTGTCGGAGCCGTAGCGTTCCATGGCGTCACGGAAGGTCAGGCGGGGCAGAGGCAGAGGGATTTCCACATCCAGGATTTCCTTGAACAGTCTTGCCACATAACCTTCGTTCATTTCCATGATGTCATCTTCGGTTACGAAGGACATTTCCAGGTCGATCTGGGTGAATTCGGGCTGACGGTCAGCTCGCAGGTCTTCGTCACGGAAGCATCTTGCCAGCTGGATATACCGGTCAAAGCCGGACAGCATCAGCAGCTGCTTGTAGATCTGGGGAGACTGGGGCAGCGCATAGAAGGAACCGTGATGAATTCTGGAAGGAACGATATAGTCTCTTGCTCCTTCGGGGGTGGGCTTGATCATCATGGGGGTTTCGATTTCAATAAAGCCGTTGTCGTAGTAGTATTCTCTGGTCACTCTGGCGATTTCGTGACGCATCATCATATTCTTCTGCAGAGAAGGACGGCGCAGATCCAGATAACGGTGCTTCAGGGCAGTGGCTTCTCCAACCTTGGCGTTATCGGACACTTCAAAGGGAGGAGTCTGTGCGGCAGAAAGAATCTTAAAGCTTTCCACGTAGATTTCGATTTCGCCGGTGGGCAGATCCTTGTTGATGGCACCTTCGCCTCTGGAGCGAACGGTACCCTTGGCAGCCAGCACATATTCGGAGCGCACACCGAATGCCTTGTCGAAAATTTCACGGTCGGTGGTGTCGTCAAAGGCAAGCTGTACGATGCCGGTACGGTCCCGCAGGTCGATGAAGATCAGGCTGCCCAGGTCTCTCTGTCTCTGGCACCAGCCCAGCAGAGAAACGCTCTTGCCGATGTCCGCAGCGGTCAGCGTACCGCAGTAGTGGGTTCTTTTGTCATTTCTGGTAAAGGATTCCATGGGTTTTTATTCCTTTCAAAATTGATTCTTCTTTAGGATGTTTAAGTTTCTATGTATGCAGAGGGTGTCATCGGTTCCGGTATGATCTGTATACCGCATGATACCACTTCCCTTCACTGGAATGCACGTCACAGGGACGCAAGGATATTCGGTACTTCCGTCAGATCACCGCAGGTGTGGTCTGTTCCCAGATGATCTGTCCCGAAAGATATGGTACGGAGAGCGCAGGAAACGGCGGCTTCTCTTTCCTCCATATCCAGAACCAGAGCTGCACAGGCTTCGGGTGCTTCCCCCGCCAGTGCTGATGCCCATGCTGCAGCACATCCGTCAAAGGATACGGCAGCTGCGGTACCAAATGCATCAGCGGAAATATCAGCATCCGCCAGACGTTCTTTGACTCTGTCGGGATCGCCGCAGAAGATCAGGCTCAGCTTCACATCCGTTTTGGTCAGCACCTCCACCATTCTGGCGGCCTGCTCCGGTGCGGATTCGATCATCGCCAGGGACACAAGAAGCCGCTTCACCGGAATCTTTTCGTACATGGCATCGTTTTCCACCCAGTCTCTGCCCATGTTCCGGCGGAATTTGCCGATATAGGCATCCGAAAACTCTTCGGCGGTGATCCCGTAGGATTCCATCATGTCGAAAAGGTACATGAACACATCTGCAGTTTCTTCTACGAAATGCTCCCTGACGCTTTCGTTTTCCATGATAGCCTGAGAGCCTTTTTTCTTGATGATGGCAATGGCTTCTCCCAGCTCATCAATAGCCCACAGAATGCTCATGGGGGCGTGTTCGGGGGTACGGTCTTTCAGCCATCCCTTGGTTTTTGCCAGGGTATGCTGCATTTTCAGAAGGTCACTGATCTTAACATCTGCCATGATTCTCTCCCGCTTTTTACCCGTTCCGTATAACAGGCACGGATATGGCTTTATAATGTATTAGTATACCAAAAACGCCGGCTATATGCAAGAGCTTTCTCGTAAAAAACGGATTTCATTTGGTTTTTGTCGGTTTTCACAGGGTCAGGGTCGAAAATTTTCCTTCTTTTCATATATACAGCGTAGAAAAAATACCCATCCTTCCTTGTAATCCCGCAGAAAATATGGTATAATATAGAGTAAACGATTTTATATGACTGAAAGGATTTATCTATTATGGAATATACATTCTCCGACAAACTGGCTGTTATGAAGCCCTCCGCCATACGTGAGATCTTCAAGTCCCTGTCCGACCCCACCATCATCAGCTTCGCCGGCGGCAACCCCAATCCCCTTTCCTTCCCCGTGGAAGATATGGCCCGCCTGTCCGCTGACATTTTTGCAAACGATGCCGTCAAAGCTCTGCAGTACGGGATCACCGAAGGGTATGTGCCACTGAGAGAAGCCGTTTCCGCCAGAATCAAGGCAAAGTTCGGCGTGGGTACGGATGACGACACCACCATTATCACCACCGGCGGTCAGCAGGGGCTGGAGCTGGCCTGCAAGGCACTGTGCAACGAAGGAGATGCCGTGATCTGCGAAGAACCCAGCTTCATCGGTGCTCTGAACGGTTTCCGTTCCAACGGTGCCAGAACCCTGGGCGTACCGCTGAAGGCTGACGGGATCGATGTGGAAGCTCTGGAAGCTCTGCTGCAGACCGAAAAGCGGGCGAAGATCCTGTATGTGATCCCCACCTTCCAGAACCCCACCGGCATCACCTCCACTCTGGAAAACCGGAAAGCTGTCTATGAAATCGCACGCCGCCACAATCTGATCATTCTGGAAGACAACCCCTATGGGGAACTGCGTTTCGCCGGGGAAGATGTCCCCACCTACAAGTCCTTCGACACAGACGGACGGGTACTGTACTGCTCTTCCTTCTCCAAGATCCTGTCTGCCGGGATGCGTATCGGCTTCCTGTGCGGCAATGCCGAGCTGATGTCCAAGGTCATCGTTGCCAAGCAGGTGGAAGACGTACATACCAACCAGTTCTTCCAGATGCTGTGCTACAAGTTCATGACCGAATGCGATCTGGATGCCCATATTCAGGGGATCCGCGAGCTCTACAAGGGCAAGTGTGAACGGATGCTGGCGGCTCTGGACAAGTATATGCCGAAAGAAATCACCTACACCCGTCCCGAAGGCGGTCTGTTCCTGTGGTGCACGCTGCCGAACGGTATGGATTCCTCCGCATTTGTCAAGGAAGCCGTTGCCCGCAAGGTAGCTGTAGTGACCGGCTCCGCATTCTGCTGTGATGCAAACGGTACCTCCGATTCCTTCCGTCTGAACTATTCCATGCCCTCCGATGAAGATATCGAGCGGGGTGTAAAGATCCTCGGCGAGCTGGCTGCAGAGATTCTGGCAAAATAAAGAAAGGCGAAACCCTATGAATATCTGGCACGATTTCAATCCCGAGAAAATCACTCCCGAATCCTTCTATGCTGTTATTGAGATCACCAAGGGCAGCAAGATCAAA
Source organism: Clostridia bacterium (assembly GCA_017560565.1). Lineage (GTDB taxonomy): Bacteria > Bacillota > Clostridia > Oscillospirales > CAG-272 > UMGS1696. The sequence goes on from JAFZET010000064.1 coordinate 8,622, forward strand.
TATGAGCTGGACAAGTCCACAGGGCTTCTGAAACTGGACCGGATTCTGTACACCTCCACCCACTATCCTGCCAATTACGGCTTTATTCCGCTGACCTATGCGGATGACGATGACCCGCTGGATGTACTGCTCCTGTGCTCGGAACCCATCGTTCCTCTGACTCTGGTGCAGTGCTATCCCATCGGCGTCATCAAAATGGTTGACGGCGGTCGTCTGGACGAAAAGATCATTGCAGTCCCCTTCACCGATCCCTACTACAACAACTACAAGACCATCTACGATCTGCAGCCTCATGTTTTCGAGGAAATGCGGCACTTCTTCTCCGTGTACAAGACACTGGAAAACAAGGACACTGTGGTGGATGAAACCGGCAGCCGTGAGGAGGCCATGGAGATCATTGCACAGTGCATCGAGAATTACAAAATCAATCATTATAAACTGGTGAGTCCCCTGTCTCAGCACAACTGAACCGGACTCCCTGGGGAGAGAGACGAATGTTTATTGACAAGATCAAAATATATACCAAAGCCGGTAACGGGGGCAACGGCGTCGTCTCCTTCCGGCGGGAAAAATACGTTGCCAAGGGCGGTCCCGACGGCGGCGATGGCGGAAACGGCGGCAATATCATCTTCACCATTGATGAAGGTGCAAACACCCTGCTGGCATTCCGGTACAAGAGAAAATTCGTTGCCGAAAACGGCAGTGACGGCGCTGGCTCCAAATACCACGGCAAGAACGGTGCGGATGTGATCATTCAGGTGCCCAGAGGTACCCTGATCCGTGAAGCCGATTCCGGCAAGATCATCCATGATATGACCGATGATGAGCCTTTCATTCTCTGCCACGGCGGCAGAGGCGGCTGGGGCAACAAGCATTTCGCCACCCCCACCCGTCAGATTCCCCGCTTCGCCAAGCCGGGGCTTCCCGGTGAAGAAAAAGAAGTGGTGCTGGAACTGAAGATGATTGCGGATGTTGGTCTGGCAGGACTTCCCTCTGCCGGGAAATCTTCCCTGCTGGCTGCCCTTTCTTCCGCACAGCCCAAGATTGCCGACTACCATTTCACCACACTGGAACCCTCTCTGGGTGTGGTATCCACCGGCGGCGAATCCGGTTTCGTCATGGCAGACATTCCCGGTCTGATCGAAGGCGCTTCCGAAGGGCTGGGGCTGGGTCATGACTTCCTGCGCCATATCGAGCGGTGCCGGATGCTGGTGCAGGTGGTGGATATCTCCTGCAGTGAGGGAAGACCTGCGGTGGAAGACTTTGAAACCATCTCCGCTGAACTGGAAAAGTTCTCTCCCGAACTGGCTGCCCGTCCCAGAATCGTGGTTGCCAACAAGGCAGATCTGCTGGTGGATTCCGAAAACGAGTTCATCGAAATTCCGGAGCTGTCTGAAGAAGCCTCCGCACTGGAGCTGCGCTGTGCCGAGCTGGGGTATGAGCTGTACTATATTTCCGCGGCAAAGAAGCTGGGTCTGAAGGATCTGGTGGATGCCATTGCCGATCAGCTGCGTACTCTGCCCCCTACGCTGACCTACGAAACCGAAATCACACCCGAGGATCTGGAAGTCAGCGACGAAGGGGCTGAGGATGTAACCATCTCCCGTGGAGACGATGCAGTTTTCGTGGTGGAAGGACGCTGGGCAGATGCCCTCATCGACCGGATCAACTTCAACGACCGGGAATCCATGCTGTATTTCGAAAATTCCCTTGTAAAATGCGGAATCATCGACAAGCTGCGTGACGCCGGCTGTGAAGAAGGGGACACGGTGCGCATCGCCGGGTTTGAGTTTGATTTTATTGATTGAGTACACCTCCGGCGATACGCAAATTAAGAAGTAAGAAGTAAGAAGTAAGAAGTAAGAAATAGTCTGGAACGCAAGAACGGCTTACAGGTCGTTTTTGATACTGTGTTTTGGTATCAAAAACCTCTGTAAGCCGTTTTTTACGAAGATACTTCTTATTTCGTATCTCTTATTTCTTACTTCCCCTGCAGTATCGGTATGACATCACAACACCGGCAATCAGCCACAGCAGTACCAGCACCGTGCTCATGACCAGACATGGGATCCCATCGAAAAATGCGGCCAGCAGGATCATCAATATCCCGCAGACCACCGCTGTGTGTCCTGCAAACCGCTGGCTTTTCTGCCATACTGCGTCACCGGACAGGCTCCATCCGGTACGGAGTCCGAAATAAGAATTCCGCCGTGCTTTGGGCATGAAATTTCCCAGCAGCACCAGTGTTGTACCGATTGCCATAACAGTCAGGTGCACCACCTTCAGCTGAAAACTGCCGGAGGCTGCGGGTTCATACAGGATCGCCGCTGTCTGGAAATAGATCCCAAGAAACCCCAGCACCGAAAGAATGCAGATTCCGCTGATCACCAGTGCTTTTTCGTCTGTGGGACTTTGCCGGTGTCTTTTCGCCATCCAGCCGAAGAACAGCCCAAGCAGTATAGCTTCCAAAGGAAAAAGCAGAAACTCATACTTGCTGCCCATCCGGTCCACTTCTCCTGCGAAATTGTAGTGCACCGGTACGGTATCAGGTGACAGAACCAGCAGTATGCAGGTCGTCAGAAGGATCGCCGTAATCAGAAAAAACAGTATCCGGTATCCGCTCTTCATGTGCCTCTCCTTTCAGCTCCGCTATCCACAGCATCACTTCCTCCAGAACCGATGCATTCAGCTCATAGTAGATAAATTTCCCCTCCCGGCAGTCTCTGACCATATCCGCTTCTTTCAGGATATTCAGATGCTTGGACACCGCCGGAGCAGACATGGTAAACTGTGCCGCAATCTCCCCCGCCGACAGCCGGGATTTTTTCAGCATTCCCAGAATCTCCCGCCTTGTGGGATCCGCCAGCGCTTTCAGGGTATTCTGCAAGCTCATGGATATCGCCTCCTTTTAATTAACTATTTGGTTAATTATAGTATACCACAACCCGCAGCCTGTGTCAAGAGAAAAAGAACGACCTGCATTTCTGCAAGCCGTTCTGTCGTAAGAATACTTCTTATCTCTTATTTCTGATTTCTTACCTTGCGAAGCATCACTGCGCCTGTACAGAGTAGTTGGGAGCTTCCTTGGTGATGTTGATGTCGTGGGGATGGGATTCACGCAGACCGTTGCCTGTGATGCGTACGAACTTGCCGTTTTCCTTCAGCAGCTGTACAGTCTGGGTACCGCAGTAGCCCATACCGGCACGGAGACCGCCGATCAGCTGGTAAACGGTATCGGAAACGGCGCCCTTGAAGGGAACACGACCTTCTACGCCTTCGGGTACCAGTTTCTTCTGGTTTTCCTGGAAGTAACGGTCCTTGGAGCCCTTTTCCATAGCAGCCATAGAACCCATACCGCGGTAAACCTTGAACTTTCTGCCCTGGTAGATTTCGGTATCCCCGGGAGATTCTTCACAGCCTGCCAGCAGAGAACCGATCATAACCACGTCCGCACCCGCGGCAATAGCTTTGGTCAGATCTCCGGAGTACTTGATACCACCGTCAGCAATGACGGGAATACCGGCTTTGGCAGCTACTTCGTATGCGTTCATGATAGCGGAAACCTGGGGCACACCGATACCGGCAACGATACGGGTGGTGCAGATGGAGCCGGGACCGATACCGACCTTGATGGCGTCGGCACCTGCGGAGATCAGGTCAGCGGCAGCTTCGGTGGTAGCGATATTACCGGCAACCAGCTGGCATTCGGGATACGCATTCTTCACCTTGGCAACGCAGTTGATGATGTTCTGGGAGTGACCGTGCGCGGAGTCCAGTACCAGGAAGTCCGCACCTGCCTTCAGCAGAGCGCCTGCTCTTTCCACAACGTCAGCGGTAACGCCGATAGCGGCGCCGCACAGCAGACGACCATGTTCGTCCTTGGCAGCGTTGGGATACCGGTCAGCCTTTTCGATGTCCTTGATGGTGATCAGACCCTTCAGGTGGTACTGTTCATCCACGATGGGCAGCTTTTCGATCTTGTTGTGGCGCAGGATCTCTCTGGCTTCTTCCAGAGTAGTGCCTACGGGAACGGTAACCAGGTTTTCCTTGGTCATCACGTCACGGATCGGCATATTGAAATCGGTCATGAACCGCAGGTCACGGTTGGTGATGATCCCGATGAGCTTGCCGTCAGCATCACAGATCGGCACACCGGAGATCTTGTACTTGCCCATGAGCTCGTCAGCTTCGTACACATAGTTGTCCGCACCCAGGAAGAAAGGATCGGTGATAACGCCGTTTTCACTGCGCTTTACCCGTTCTACCTGATCACACTGGGCTTCCACAGGCATATTCTTGTGAATGGTGCCGACGCCGCCTTCACGTGCCATTGCGATAGCCAGAGCGGATTCGGTAACCGTGTCCATAGCAGCGCTCATCAGAGGAATATTCAGGGTAATCTTATTGGTCAGCTTTGTCTTCAGAGTGATATCACGGGGCAGTACTTCGCTCTTCTGGGGAATCAGCAGAACGTCGTCAAATGTGAGTCCCTCGTAAGCGATTTTGCTTTCCATAACGCTGTTTTGCATAGTGTTTGACCTCACCTTTCTTTTTGTTTCTATGTATCGTAAATTTTTTAAGCAGATATAATAAGCAGATATAAATGAAAAACGATTTTCAGGCATCCAGACGGGCAATGATGGCTTCCAGATATTCCTTTGCGTGGCGGATATCGATATTCTGCTGTTCGCCGGAGATTTCTCTTTCAATGGTAACAGCACCGTCATACCCCAGTGCGTGCAGACCTTTCAGCACACCCTCGAAATCCACTTTGCCGTCCCCCAGACGCACTTCCCTGCCCAGACTGGTACCGTTTGTGGGATAGAAGCCGTCCTTGGCGTGGAGGTTGCGGACATATTTCCCGAACACATCCAGTGCATCCACAGGATTGGCTCTGCCGTACAGGATCAGATTGGCTGTATCCAGATTCACGCCCAGATTATCCATACCCACGGTTTCAAAGCAGCGGATCATGGTCACAGGGGTCTCCTGTCCGGTCTCAAACAGGACCCACTGACCGTTCTTCTGCAGATGCTCTGCAACAGTGCGCACGGCATCACAGAAAGGAATAAATTCGGGATCGTTGGGGTTTTCGGGAATAAAGCCCATGTGGGTGATCACATCGGTGATACCCAGCAGCGCCGCAAAATCCCCGCCGTCACACAGATTCTGAATCCGCATTTCCCGGTATTCCGGCGGAACAAGCCCCAGGGTCTTCGGACCTTCCGTGAAATTCCACACAGCGGGACCGGCCAGACCGCACCAGAAAGCAGAGGGAACAACACCGTATTCCGCCAGCAGTTTTTTCAGCTCTGCCGCATTTTCCGCCGTCCACAGCCCTTCCTTTGGCCAGGAAAGGATCTGACAGGAGGAAAAACCGTTATCCCGTACAGCCGCCAGCTTTTCCGGCATGGTTTCCATATCGTTGAAATGTACACAAACACCGACCTGCATACTTACCTCTTTCTCCGGGAAAAATCCCGGTTTGGGAAATTGCGCCGTGTGAAGATAATACTTCGCTTATTATCATAAAATTATACAGATTCCCCCCATTTTTGTCAATGGCTATAGCGCACAATCTTTCTCCTCCGCAATGTGGTTTTTTTGGTTTTGCACATTCGATTCTGCGTCCGGCGGTACAACGGTTTGTGCTGTTTCCGTTTTTTTGCCGTATTTATATACAATATCCATTATGGAATTCCGTTTCCGCAGGTATCTGTGGCAGATACCTGACCGAACCGGAGCATCTGCGAAAAAAGAATCACAAAAAAAACCTTCTCCCTGTGCGATTTTCTGTAGAAAACCTCTTGATTTATTTCCGCAAGTACGATATAATAAAAAAAACTCATATACCATGGAGGTATGATTATGGCATTACCGGTAGCTGTACAGCTGTACTCTATCCGTGACAGCGTGGAAGCCGATATGAAAGCGGCTCTGGCCGAAGTCAAGAAGATCGGCTATGATGGTGTGGAATTTGCAGGTCTGTTCGGCAACAAGCCTGCAGACATCAAGGCATGGTGTGAAGAACTGGGGCTGACCCCCATCTCCGCTCACGTTCCGCTGGACGATATGATCAAGGATACCGAAGGCACTCTGGCTGCATACAAGGAAATCGGCTGCAAGTTCGTGGTTGTTCCCTATGTAACCGAAGAACGCCGCCCCGGTGCTGAAAAGTTTGAAGAAACCATCGAAGTGGTTGCAAAAATCGGCAAGATGGCAGCTGATATGGGTCTGACCCTGCTGTACCACAACCACGATTTTGAATTCAAGAAGGTAGACGGCGAATACGGTCTGGATATTCTGTACAACCGTGTTCCCGCTGCGTACCTGCAGACCGAGCTGGACACCTGCTGGGTGAACGTAGGCGGCGAAGAACCCGCTGCATACGTCCGCAAGTACACCGGCAGAGCTCCTGTCGTACATCTGAAGGACTTCTACATGAGCGGCAAGCTCCCCACCCATCTGTACGCCCTGATCGGTATTGAAGAGGAAGAAAAGGAAGAAGAAGAATCCACATTCGAATTCCGTCCCTTCGGTTCCGGTATGCAGGATATGCAGGCAATCCTGGACGCATCTGTTGACGCAGGCGCCGGCTGGGTTGTTGTGGAACAGGATGAACCTACCGAAGGTATGACCAGAATCGAATGCATCACCAAGGCAAGAGAAAACCTCAAGTCCGTTGGCTGGTAATTCGCATTCCAGAAACCGCAGGAAATATGTAAACACACCGGACAGCCCGTTCCGGTACAAAATAAAAAAACAAACGAAAGGTGGACATTACAATGTCTGATGCAGTACTGAGCCAGTTCAAACAGGCTACCACAGAAGAAAAAGTATACGATACCGACCACAAGTTCAAGATCGCGATTATCGGTACCGGCTGGATTGCTGAATCCCACATCCAGTCCTACAAGAACCAGCCCGACGTTGAAATCGTTGCTGCCGCTGACCTGATCCCCGGCAAGGCTGAAAAGTTCATGGAAAGATACGGCGTTAAGGGCGTACGTTTCTACCCCAGCCACAAGGAACTGATCGACAACGAACCCGATCTGGATGGTATCTCCATCTGTACCTACAATACCCAGCACGCTGCTCCCGCTATCTATGCGATGGAACACAACATCCCCGTTCTGCTGGAAAAGCCCTTCACCGTAACCCTGGAAGAAGCTGAAGCTGTCTGCGCTGCTGAAAAGGCTTCCACCGCATTCATCTCTGTTGGTTTCCAGCCCCGTTTCGATGCCAATATGCAGATGATCAAGAAGATCGTTGACTCCGGCGTTCTGGGTAAGATCTACTACATCCAGACCGGTGGTGGTCGTCGCCGCGGTATTCCGGGTTCCACCTTCATCGAAAAGTCCACCGGCGGTATCGGTGCACTGGGAGACATCGGCTGCTACTCCCTGGATATGGTTCTGAACGCTATCGGTTATCCGAAGCCGCTGACCGTTTCCGGTTACGTTTCCGATTTCTTCGGTAAGAACCCCAAGTACAACGGTGCTGACGCTGCCCGTTTCTCCGTTGACGACTTTGCCGCTGCCTTCATCCGTCTGGAAGGCGACATCATTCTGGACTTCAGAATTGCATGGGCTATGCACGTGAACACTCCCGGCGATACCATCATCTTCGGTACCGAAGGCGCTCTGCGTATCCCCTCCACCGACTGCTGGAACGGCTCTGTTGGCGGCGCAATGACTCTGTACCACGACATCGCAGGTCAGAGATTCGACACTGTTATTCCGATCCTGGAAAACAAGGGCGCAGGTCTGTTCGACAAGAAGATCCGCTCCTTCCTGGATGCCATCAAGACGGGCGGTCCCGCACCGGTTCCCACCTCTCAGATCCTGTACAACCAGGCTATCATCGACGGTATCAACAAGTCCGCAGCCTGCGGTCGTGAAGTTGAAATCAAGTTCGCTGACTAAGTTTTATACGGAAGTTCCCGCTGCTCATTGGGTGGCGGGACTTTTTTGTTCTCACGGGATTTATTTTTGAAAAACCTCTTGCAAAGCAGTGACTTTTGTGCTATAATAATGCCGTTCCAGAGAACGGAGGCATAGCTCAGCTGGTTAGAGCGTTCGGTTCACATCCGAGAGGTCTTGGGTTCGAGTCCCCATGTCTCCATAGGCAGTCATTTTTCGGATGGCTGTCTTTTTGTTTTACCGAAAGGATGTTGCTGTATGAATCCTTCCCTTCCCACCCGGATCCGGTCGCTGTCTGCTGTCAGGTGTACCCTGCAGAACATCACCATCCGTCCAATCGAAACCCAGGAAGACCTGTGGTACGCCGTACAGGAGCTGACCCTGACACCGGCGCAGCGGGATTTTGTGAATCCGCCCGGTTTTTCCATCGGCAGAGCCTGGCTGTGGCCGGAGAAATTTCTCCCCTGTGTGATCTGCCGAACGGATGGAACCCGGATCGGGTTTATTGTGTTTTCCCCGTGGCTGGCGGAAGGGGACGGCGTTTCCTTCGGGTATATGATTGATCTGCACCATCAGCACAAAGGATATGGGACTGCCGCCGCCCGGCTGGCACTGCAGATACTCCGCGAAGTCTGCCCGGATCTGCCTGTAAAACTGGCGGTGGAAACGGACAACCACCGGGCGCAGGCACTGTACGCCTCTCTTGGCTTTGTTCTCCTTGACGAAAAAGACGGAAACGATCTTGTGTATGCGCATTACACTGTCTGTCAGAAATAAACGGAGGTTACTTTCATGATACGCGAAATCAATAAAGATATCATTCTCTTAGCCCAGCCATCCGCTCCTGCCACACCGGAAGACATCGGTATCGCAGAGGATCTGCTGGAAACACTGAAAGCTCACAAAGACGGCTGTGTGGGTATGGCCGCCAATATGATCGGTGAACTGAAACGGATCATCGCTTTTGATAACGAAGGGGAATACATGGTCATGTACAATCCGGTAATTCTGAAGAAGGAAAAGCCCTACGAAACGGAAGAAGGCTGTCTCTCCCTGACCGGTGTGCGGAAAACCAAACGCTGGCGTACCATTAAGGTACAGTATCAGAACGAAAAAATGCAGATCCGCATGAAGACTTTTACCGGCTGGACGGCACAGATCATTCAGCACGAAGTGGATCATCTGGATGGGATTATTATTTGAATGAACACAAAAAAGCATCTGCACGGCAAAAACCGCACGGATGCTTTTCCTTTTACAATATCCTTTTCGCTCTTTCCAGTGCCAGCCGGAGAAATTCCACCGGATCGGTGATATGCTCATAGCCCTTATTCAGCGTTTCCAGAGCAATCGCACCGGTGTACCGGATGGACTGCAGTTTCTCACGGATCGCCGTCCAGTCCACGCCCCACCCCTCCGGTGCTTCCATAAACGGCAGAACATGGGCATCCTCTTTTCCGTTGTTGTCGTGGAGATGCAGTGCCATCAGTTTTTCTCCATACGCATGGGACAGCAGATGCCAGTTGGGAGAATAATAATTCTCGTGTCCGCTGTCAAAACAGAACCCAATCCGATCCGAAAACCGGTTATCCGCATCAAAAACCAAATCCAGATACAGCGGATTCCCCTGATTCTCCACCGCCACATTGACACCGCACCGCTGTGCCAGATCATCAATCCGGCGGAACCGTTCCACACCCAGGGAAGCATCCTCCGGCAGAGGAATCATGCCGTTGACTGCGTGCATGACCATGGTGGGAATTCCGTACTCCCGGCAGTCCCGGATGCAGGAGAGAATCTGCTCCATGTAGTCTGCCCCGGCTGCACTGTCGTTCCAGATTTTCTCTGCTCCCTTGTACGGTGCATGGGTATTCTCCACAAACAGCCCTTCCTTTGCGGCATACCGTGGAAAATCCTTGTAGTCCGGATCAAAATAGTCCGCCCAGAGCAGAATCACGCCGTCAAATCCCGCTGTGCGGATGGATTTCATACGATCCTGCGGAGACAGATCGTAGCCGAAATAATCAACGATTGTATAGGTACTCATAAACACCGATCCTCATTTTTCGCTGCCTCAATCATATCGTATAAATATGGACTGCGTATGAATGATGCCGGTTCTGCGTAAAAATCTTTTCCGGAGATGCTTTTTTTCCTTGACAGTGCTTCTGTTCTGTGATATAATTCCTATATCATCTATGGGAAATTATGAGGGTATCATCATGCGTATATACGAAAGTATCACCGAACTGATCGGACATACTCCCCTTCTGCGGCTGAACCGGTACGGCAAAGACCTGCCCGCCGTCCTGCTTGCCAAGCTGGAAAAAGCCAATCCGGCAGGCAGTGCCAAGGACAGAGTGGGGCTTGCCATGATCGAAGCGGCGGAAAAAGCGGGTCTTCTGAAACCGGGCAGTGTCATCATTGAACCTACCAGCGGCAACACCGGCATCGGTCTGGCTCTTGCCGCCGCTGTACGGGGATACAGGGTCATCCTCACCATGCCGGACACCATGAGCGCAGAACGGCGGCAGCTTCTCTCCGCTTACGGTGCTGAACTGGTACTGACGGAAGGAAAACTGGGCATGGCAGGTTCCATCACCAAAGCGGAAGAGTTGGCAGCGGCGATCCCGGACAGCTTCATCCCCGGACAGTTCGTCAATCCCTCCAATCCGGATGTGCATTACCGCACCACCGGTCCGGAAATCTGGGAAGACACCGATGGACAGGTGGACATTTTCGTGGCAGGCGTAGGCACAGGGGGCACCATCACCGGTGTAGGACGGTATCTGAAGGAAAAGAATCCGGACATCAAAATCGTTGCTGTGGAGCCGGCGGACTCTCCCCTGCTCTCGGGCGGCGAAGCCGGCGCCCACAGGCTGCAGGGCATCGGCGCCAATTTCGTCCCCGCGGTGCTGGATCGCGCCGTTTACGACCGCGTCATCCCCGTCACCACGGAGCAGGCTTATGCCGCCACCCGCAAATTGGGCAGACTTGAGGGGATTCTGGTCGGC
>JAFZET010000065.1 GCA_017560565.1 Clostridia bacterium
ACCGGTGCATCCAGATACAGCACACTGACCAGATCCGGATACCGGGAGGCAAAATTTACGGAATGCAGACCGCCGCAGCTCATACCCACGGGAATAAACTTCTCTTCCAGCCCGTATTCCTTCGCCAGATACTTTGCAAATCTTGCTCTTGCGTGGTGGTCTTCGTCCACGCCCCAGCGGTTGATGTTCTTCAGATAGGCCGGGTGGAAGCCGTTTTTCAGCAGATCGCATTCCAGAGCCGGAAAAGCACCGAAATACTCCATTTTACAGGCCCACTTGCCGCTGCCCCAGCCGGGTTCGTCCGGAAATACGATGAGAGCCTCCCTGTCTTCAAACCTGAAATCCAGTCTTCTGTAGCCGTACCAGTCCGTATACTGCATGACAGTCTCCTTTATCAGAACAGATCATTTTTTACAGTATAGCAGTATCCACGTAAAAAGTCAAGACTGACCCGAGATTTTTTGTAACAAAGAACCGTTACCCTCTTGCAAAAATCACCGGAATCCTGTATACTTGCTGTATCCTATATCATAATGCACGCGGAGGTATCTATGCTGCGGATTCAGAAAACAACTGTAACCATTCCCTCTCTGACAGAGGAATACCGTTTCTGGCATTTTTCCGATGCCCATATTGCCCACGCCTATCCGGAAGACAGCGAAGAGGCTCATGCTCTTGCCGAAAAACAGGCAGCCTGCTGGGCTACGGACGGCAAGCCTTCCAGTGATGTTTTTCTGGATGTACTGGCGGAAGCAAAAAAGAACGATGCCGGGCTTCTGCTGATGGCCGGGGACTGTGCGGATTATTTTACCGAAAGCAATCTGCGGTTCCTGACGGAGAATCTGGAAAAAACCGGAATCCCGGTGCTGTATGCTTACGGGAACCATGAGGGAGCAAGTTACGTGAAAAATCTCGGGGATCCCAGACAGTTCTATCCCTGTTATGCCGGGCTGATGGGAGAAACACCGGACTTTCAGGTACGGGATTACGGCGCATTTCTGCTGATAGCCGTGGATAACTCCGACCACAACATCCGTCCCGAACAGCTCGAAAAACTGAAGGAGCAGTTCTCCCGCGGAATTCCGGTGATTCTGGTCATGCATATTCCGCTGAGCACCGAAGCCATCATGCCGGACATGGAAGCCAAGTGGGGCAAGAATCCCGCCTACTTCATGCTGGGTACCGATGCGGAACCGGAGACCACCAGAGAATTCTGCCGTCTGGTCATGGCTGAAGACAGCCCCGTTGCCGCTGTTTTCGCAGGACACGTACACTTCATGCACGCAGGGGAATTCTCCGGCGGCAGAATGCAGTACACTTCCGCCCCCGGCTGCTGCTGGGATATTACCGTAAAAGGCGAATGATCTACCGCCGGAAAGAAGGTTCAGTATGACAAAAGTCACTTTGCTTGGAGATTCCATCCGTCAGATCGGCTATGGTCCTCTCGTTCCCGCCCTGCTGGGAGATGAGTTTACCGTATGGCAGCCTGCCGAAAACTGCCGCTTTGCCCAATACACCCTGCGGGGGATGTGGGACTGGGCAAATGACATGAAAGGATCAGAAATCGTTCACTGGAACAACGGTCTCTGGGACATCTGCGATATCTTCGGAGACGGACTCTTCACGCCGCTTGAAACCTATGTGGAATTCATGACCCGCACCGCCAAAATTCTGCTCAAGCGGCACGGGAAAGTCATCTTTGCCACCACCACGCCCGTTACGGAACAGAATGTGCACAACAGCAATGCCGAGATCATCCGGTATAATCAGGCGGTTGTGCCCGTGCTGGCGGATCTGGGTGTGGAGATCAATGACCTGCACAGCCTGATGTATGCCGACATCGACCGGTTTATCCGGAAAGACGACAACATCCATCTGACCGAAGAAGGGGCAGAGGTCTGTGCCCGCCAGGTAGCGGACAGGATCCTCGCCATCGCCGGGAAATAATCCATACAGGGAGGTACCAGACATGGTGCCTCTTTTTCTGTGCATATTCAGAACGAGTGTTTTTTCTCTTGCAATTCCTCTGTTTCCGTGATATAATGTAGATATATTATGGAAAATTGTTCTTTCCGCACTCAGAAAAGCAAGGAGGCATTTTATGCTGCAGATTCCGCATATCGGCACCGGGGACATACTGGAGCTGAAGAAACCCCATCCCTGCGGAGAAAAACGATTCAGAGTCATGCGCACCGGCAGTGACATCCGGCTTGTCTGCGTGGGATGCGGCAGAGATATGGTTCTTCCCCGTGAAAAGGTGGAAAAAGCCATCCGCCGGATCACGCCCGCACCGGAAGAATGATTTCCGGATGCTGTCCTTTCCAAGATTACATTTACGAGGTTTATCATGGATACTTTACATTCCGCCGACCTGCAGCTTCCGGGTGAAGACGAAGGCTGGAAGAAATGCACCCGCATTCCGCCCCTTTACAAAATTCTGTCCGTCTGCTTTCTCCTGCCGACACTGATGATGACGCTGGTCTATCTGTGCCTTCTGGTCTGGCCCCTGGGGGATCATTCGGTACTGGTTCTGGATCTGAATGCCCAGTATGTTTACTATTTTGAAAAACTGCGGAACATTCTGGTTTCCGGAGATTCACTGCTCTATTCCTTTGAACGGGCACTGGGCGGAGAATTCATGGGGATCTTTGCCTATTACCTTTCCTCCCCCCTGTCCATTCTGGTGGCACTGCTGCCGAAAACCCTGATGACAGAATCCATGTTTCTGCTGCTGGTAATCAAG
>JAFZET010000066.1 GCA_017560565.1 Clostridia bacterium
ATCTCCGTGAAGACTACCCGAAGCTCACAGGGGGTTATCCTGTTCAATATGAAGGATACTTTTGATGTTACGGGTGTACGGTACGGCAGTGCGCTGACGGCTGTGGAAGGGGTGCAGAAGCTCCGGAAGAACAAGATTCCTGCCACGGGAATTGCACTTTCCACACTGGGAGAACAGCTGAAACTGGAATAAAAACCGACTTTTCGGGACAAAAAACAACAAAAATAACACCAAAAATGGCGGTAAGTGTAAATTCGATGTGAATATACACCTGCCGCCCTTGCTTTTTTAGCAGTTTTCCGTTATAATAGGGAAAGCAAATACCGGACTTGCAGTTCCATGTAAGTTCCGTATCTGAAAGGCAAACGGTATGAAGAAACAGCCGAAACTGAAATACATAAGCGGAATTCTGGTACTGGCTGCGGTATTGGCAGTCACGGTTCTGGCAGCCTCCTACGACAGCTCGGAGGATCCTATTGTTTCGCTGAGTTATCTGACCCAGGTATTCCGTCCTTCCATTGAAAAGGATTACAACGAAAAGATCGCCGCACTGGAAGCGCAGATCGAAGCCCTGAACAGCGGCGATGTAAGTCCTTCTGTTCCAGCAGATCCCGAACCGGAACCCGAAACCTCTGTACCGGCCGCAATGACATACGAAGTCCTTGAGCTGAAATACGGAGACTGTCTGTTTGCGGCAGGGGCGGTGGATATCATGTTGAGAGCCGGTTCGGCTGTCTGCATTGCTCCCGATGCCGGACAGGGGATCTCTGACTATACTGCCGGAGCGGAAATTTACAACGGTGAGGCACTGACAAAAAACCACATGTGCCTGATTCCCAGAGGAGACGGACGGGGGATCATGGCGACAGCACAGTCTGTATATATCATGGTGAGAGGAGATTACAGCCTTGTCAAATCCTAATACTGAACATACGAAAAACCGGAAACGGTCAAGAGAAGAACGGAAGAAAATGATGGTACGGATTTTAGCGCTGCTGATGGCCATATTGATGGTAGCAGGGGCGGCTTACTATACCATTTATATGCTGTCTACGGCAGTTTCTGCCGCTGATGTGCAGCAAACAGAGATCGTGGACACATCCTCGCTTACCAACAGCGGGGATGTTCCTGTTCGTGTGGGACTTATGTATGGGGAAAACATCACTGTCGGCTTTGAAGTGACATCCGAATGCGGTTTTACCGTAGGAATCACCGATGATGGGACGGACTGCAGGTTCACGCCTCTGTGGGAGCTGCCGTATACCCGGATTTCCGCTGTTGTCGACGGGAATCTTTCCAAGAACCACATGACCTATGCCGTGACGTATGACGCCTCACAGACGGTGGTGGGCGGATTCCATGTCCAGGTGGACTGCGAAAGATATGACAGAAACCAGTTCACAGGATTGTATCAGCAGGCAGAAAAGACCATGGCAGAGTACGGACTGGATGTGACGCCTGCATGGGTATATACCGGGTATACCATGCGTATCGGGGATTTTGCCTCCCGGGAGCAGGCACAGAAATGGGTGGAAACCGTCCGCAGCATATTCCCGGGGGAAACGGTGTATGTTACCGGTGCCAGTGAAACTTCGGTATCCATTTTACAGCCGGAGAGCGATGAGATTCTGTTTGAATATGACTGCGGCGGCGAAACGGAGCTGGGACTGCAGGCAAGAGAGGACAAAAACGGCAATACTTACTTGAAAACACCGGCAGCCAATGTGTATGACGGGATCTTTGTTTTCTCCCGCAGCAGAAATGATACCACAGAGGGCGTGGCTCTGACCAATATCATTTCTCTGGAAGCCTACATAGCCGGCGTTCTGCCTTATGAGATTTCCAATACCTGGCCGGTGGAAACTCTGAAATCCTTTGCCATTACGGTACGTTCCTTTACTCTGACGCACAGGGGACGCCATGAAGCCGATGGATTTGACCTGTGCGGCAATGTCCATTGTCAGGTGTATAAAGGAGCCGGTCGGGTGAACAGCAATGTATGGGAGGCGGTGACAGGCACGGCAGGACAGGTTATGACCTACGATGGGGAGATTGTCAATGCCTACTACTCCTCCAGTGTGGGAGGGACCACTGTCAGCGCAAAGGATGCCTGGGGCGGGGATATCCCCTATCTGCAGGCCAGAGAAACCCCTTGGGAAAACTATATGGAGCATGCAAACGCCTTCTGGATCGTGGAAATGACCCCTACAGAACTGGGGGGACGTCTGCAGAAAGCCGGATATGAGCTGAACAGCTCCATTGCCGATGTACGGATCGGGGCACTGGCGTCCGGTTCCACCTATATCAAGGTTCTGCAGATCACCGACAGCACCGGCAAGGTGATACAGATCAACGGTACGGATGCGGTACGGGCAGCGCTGGCTCCTACCATCAAAAGCGCCAACTTTGTGGTGGGGAAGGGCAGTGTGGAATATACTGAAACCACGGCAGTGTATCTTCCGGAACAGGAGAAGCCCGCTGAAAATACCACCTCCTCTGCGGCAGTACCGGATGATCCCGGGACACAGCCTGACAAGGATTTCGGATATATCAGCCTGTACGGATACCATGTACAGACAGCGGAACGGGAATATGTTTCGGATATCGATTTTTCCGTAACACTGATTACCGGCAGCGGGGAACAGTTGTATGACCGGGAGGATATCTTTGTGCTGTCCGGCGAAAGCGCTTCCGCATTTACCGGAGAAAGTTCTGTTCAGAATAAAAAGGAGCCGGAAGCACCCGTAACGGAAACGCTGGATAAATCCACAGAAACCACTGTATATAAGGTTGCCCATGCGGAAAATCCGAACAATTTCATTTTTGTCGGAAAAGGCTGGGGACACGGCGTTGGGATGAGCCAGTACGGTGCCTATGACCTTGCCGTTATGGGGTACACTGCCAAAGAGATTCTGGATGCCTATTTTGACGGGATACTCCTTGTACACTACCGCACCACTGAACAGTATGCCGAAAAATGACGGATGAGACTGACTTTTTGATACGCAGGAGAAAAATATGAAAGCAAAATCCACATACACGAAAACGCTGTATGCCTGTTATCTGGGATATATCACCCAAGCCATTGTGATCAATCTGGCACCACTGTTTTTTGTGATCTTCCAGAACCGGTTTCAGGTATCTTACAGTGATCTTGCCGGTCTGGTTCTGCTTACCTTTGTGGTGCAGATTGCCACAGATGCACTGATGATCAAAATAACACCTGTTGTGGGGTATCGAAAATGCGCTGTGGCGGCCCATATCTTTGCGGCGGCAGGGCTGGCACTTCTGGGGATCCTGCCGGGGCTTATGCCACCCTATCCGGCGATTCTGATCTGTGTGGTGCTGTATTCCATCGGCGGCGGTTTGACGGAGGTGGTGATCAGTCCTATTGTGGATGCGCTGCCGGGGGATGCCAAAGCCTCTGCCATGAGCCTGCTACACTCCTTCTATTCCTGGGGACAGATGCTTGTGGTGCTCCTGACCACGGTGGCACTTGCCTGGATCGGTGATGACAACTGGCGGTATATTCCGGTGATGTGGGCATTGATTCCTTTTGTCAACCTGTTCAATTTTATGAAAGTGCCCATTGTGGAGGTTTCGGAAGAGCAGAAACAGAGCGGGATCGGTACCTTTCTCCGTTCTCCCGTGTTCCTGATTGCGCTGCTTATGATGATCTGCGGCGGTGCCTCCGAAATGGCGATGGCACAGTGGGCATCTCTGTTTGCGGAACGGGCACTGGGTGTATCTAAAGTACTGGGAGATCTGCTGGGTCCCTGCTTCTTTGCGCTGTGCATGGGAATCGGGAGAACTGCCTATGGGATTCTGGGAGATGCAAAGATCAATATTGAAAAAGCACTGCTTGCCTGTGCCGGGCTCTGTGTCGTCTGCTATCTCGTGACGGTGTTTGTGCCCGTACCGGTATTTTCTCTGCTGGGGTGTGCCTTCTGCGGCTTTGGCGTCAGCCTCATGTGGCCCGGGGTTTTGTCTTATACTTCCCGGAAATACAATTACAACGCAGGTCCGGTACTGTTCTCTCTGCTGGCACTGGGCGGCGATATGGGATGTTCACTGGGACCCTGGATCACCGGAGTTGTGTCGGATATGTACCTGTCTGCTGCCGGTAAAACGGCAGGGGACAGCAGTGCCATCCGGTGCGGTCTCTTGGCGGCGGTGCTTTTTCCGCTGGGGATGATCGTTCTGGTTGCCGTCATGCGGAAACTGCACCATGAACAGAAGAATACGGGTGCATGAAGAGTCCAATACACAAAAAAGTCTGTTTCCCAACCGTTTGCGGTATAGGGAGACAGACTTTCTTTGTTTTCAGAAGGGGGTTATGCCTGTGCCAGAGCTTCTTCCAGAGCGGCAGCCAGCTGGTCACCGCAGGAGGTAGGCTTGAAACCGCAGGTGTTGCCGCGCAGCAGTGCAACCACTCTGGCAGCTTCCATGCCTTCCACCAGCTTGGCAATGGCCTTCAGATTGCCGTTGCAGCCGCCGGTGTACTTTACATTTTTCACAATCCCGTCTTCCAGCTCAAAATCGATACGGGAAGAGCAGGTGCCTTTTGTCTTATAGGAATATTCCATGATGTACATCCTTTCTTTTGGGGGATTCAGTTGGATACGGGCGGCCAAACATTGGACTGCACAGTGGGATCGTTCAGGGTGATCTCACCGGAGGTGGCCGTCAGCTCAAAACGATTGGTACTGGAAGCATTCTGTACAAAGGAATTGCCCAGATTGCTGCCGTTTACGATAATGGAACCGATTTCCAGAGCCAGATCGTAATTCTGGGAACCAACGCTTTGGGTGGGGACAAAATCCATGTAAACAACTTCACAGTCAACGGTTGTCGTGCCGAGATACAGCTGATTCCCTGTGAAATCCAGCTTGCTGCAGTGGATGGTGCAGTTGTTGAAGCGGGACTCACGAAGATCCGTACGGAGATCGGTACCTTTCAGGGTCAGACTGGAAGCGTTCCGACAGTTGGAGGTGCTCAGACTGCCTTCTTTGACAGAGATGGTATAGTCTGCACTGTACGGCAGGTTTTCCATCACCACATCACAGGCATTGCCCGTGATCTCCAGAATTTTCAGGTCGATGTTTTCACCGCCCAGATAAATGTTGATGGCTTTCACGCCCACAGCTTCCTCTTCCTTCTGGAAATCCAGCAGGTACCGGATCCCCTTGAAGGACATACCGTTTTCCCAGAATTTCAGCATGGACATAACGTCCGGCACTTCGTCCAGGGACACCACCCGGTTGGAAGCGTTGAAGGAGTAATAATTTTCCCGGAAGTTTACCAGTTCCATATAGGAGGATTCGCTTCCGCCGTAAATATGAATCTGTGCATCGGTTATATTGAGTTCCAGTTTGGATACCGAGATGTCCGACAGATCAATGGTGTTGACCAGACCATCTGCCCGGTTTTCCGCAAAAAGCAGTTCTCCGTCTGCTTCCGCCATATTTTCGGCAATCAGACAGGTTACAAAGCCGGCAACGATCAGCAGTACCGCTACCACCATGGAAATGACAGAAGTGGGTTTCACAGCTTATAACACTCCCTTCTTGCCAGATAGAACAGGTTTCTGCACTGTCCGAATACAAAGCTGAACAGTACGGTCAGCCATTTCATGACCCAGGGCAGGAAACGGACAGCCAGATTATACAGAATGATGGAAGCAAGCAGTACGCCGCCGCCGATCATTACACCCAGACCGATTTCGTAAATGCCCGCCGCCATGAAGGTAAACAGCTGTGTGATGCCGTATATGATCCCCACAAGAGCAATGCCGCTTCCCGCAGCCGCCACAGCGATCATGGCAGCCACCAGTCCGATGATGATAGCGATCAGACCAAGGAAGAGCCCACCGAAGATCACAAGGATTCCGGCAAACAGCGCCAGTGTCAGAGGCAGCGTCAGAACAAACAGTGCCCAGAATGTGGCAACACCTTTTGGGGTTTTATCATCGCCTTCGGGCGTTGTGAAGAAATCGGCGGAATTCTGGGCGGGACGAACCGGTTCTTCCGTACGGGGAGTGGGTACCGGCTTTGGCTGGGGACGGGGCTCAGGCACTTTCTGCTCCCGGGGAACGGGAACAGCACCGGCTTCCGTATGTGCCGCAGGTGGTACCGCATCCATGACAGTGGTGGGGGCATCCTGTACAGCCGGTCTGGTCTGCGCCGGGGCAGGACGGGCGGCTTTGTTTTTATTTATAATCGCAGCGATGCTGTCGGCGATCGGTTCGATCTCGGACGGGGAACGGATGCTTTTGATTTCGGCAAGGTCTTCTTCCGTGAATGTGCGTCCCAGGGAGGCGGCGTGCTTTGCGGCTACTTCCGGCGGGATCCCGCGTTTCACCAGAGATGTTTTCAGACCTTCCAGAAAAAGGCTTAGTTCCATTACAGCTCTTCACCTCTCTTTTTTTCAATTTATAATAGACATTTCCGGGATTTCATGGTATACTATGAAAAGCATGAAAGAAATCCGCATAGCTCTTCAAACGGGAGCAGAAATGCGTACATCTATATTCTATCAAAAAACGGAGAAATAATCAATATGAGAATGCGAAAAAAACGGCACGGAAATGAAAGACTGGAGGCTCTGGACGCCCTTTTTCTCCACAGTGAGGGAGAAATCTGGACGGATGTGCCGTCTCACTTTGAAAAGGATCAGCCCCTGCGGATCGAAATCGGCTGCGGCAAGGGCGGCTTCATCGCCGGAATCTCCAAAGCACAGCCGGAATACAACTGGCTTGCTGTGGAAAAGATCAGCGATGTGATGGTGTGTGCCGTGGAAAAGTATGCCGGTGACAGAGGTCTTGGAAACCTGGGGTACCACGGCGGCTGGCAGGCTCCCGACGGAACGGTATACAAAGACGGGCAGACCTGGGATATCCCCATGGCGGACAGAGGCAATGTGCGCTTCACCATCGGCGATGCGGCGGAAGTGCTGTCCCATCTGCCGGAAGGTTCCGTGGACGCCATATACGCCAATTTCAGCGATCCCTGGCCCAAGAAAGGATATGCGGACAGACGGCTAACCAGTCCTGTTTTCCTGAAAGAGTATCTCCGGGTGCTGAGACCCGGCGGTGCTTTCCGGTTCAAGACGGACAACGAGGTGCTGTTCGACTATTCTCTGGAAACCATTGAAGCAAGTCCCTTCCGGATGACTTTCTGCACCAGAGATCTGCACAGTTCCGAGCGTGCGGCAGAGAATATCATGACCGAATACGAGCGGAATTTCAGCGAAAAGGGTGTACTGATCAAATCCCTTGAAGCGGTAAAAGACTGAGGATTCCAGAAGCCGGCAGAAGGTG
Source organism: Clostridia bacterium (assembly GCA_017560565.1). Classification (GTDB taxonomy): domain Bacteria; phylum Bacillota; class Clostridia; order Oscillospirales; family CAG-272; genus UMGS1696. Next base: position 7,319 of record JAFZET010000066.1, read on the forward strand.
CGGGGAAGGTTTTCTTCTTAGACGCATCTTCTGCCGAAATGTTCCCGGAGAACACAGATTTTTTCGAAAAAACCTGAAAAACGGAAAAGACTGCCGTAAAAAAGAAAAAGACTTGACAAAGCAAGCCGACTGTGGTATACTTAGCTTTACCGAAAGAATTGCATATACCCACACATATTTTTACATACATATTGTACCACGGAAAAGCACCGCTGTCAAGTGTTTTTTATGAAATTTTCTGTGCATTTTATATGACGTATACGATGCGGAACGGAGGATGTATGAACGCACTGATCACTCTCGAAAATTTTGCCCTGCAGCCGGTGGACGACAAAATTCTGGCGCTGAACACCGTTTCGCAGGAATATGGTCTGATGCTGACCCCGGAGGATGCAAAAGAGCTGTCCGAGATCCGTGAGCGTTCTCTGCGGGACAACGAGCGTCTGGAGATCGGGCTGGGTGCCATGGAAGGGATCATCCGCCGGTTCAGCCGTTCCGCTTTCATCAATCAGGAAAACTATGCCTATGTGATAGCAGAAGTGACAGATCTCTTCTATTATATTAAGACAGAAACCGACGACAAAGTCAGCGATACCCAGCTGCTGGACGAGCTGTATCTCCGGTTTGAACAGCGGTGCCGCGGTGCGGTGGATCTGCTGGTAAGCCGGGAAGGGGAGATTCTGATCCGGAAGATCAACGCCGGTGAGAACTACGAAAAATGGTTCGGGGAAACCGACAATGCGGATACCAGCCGGGATACGGATGTAAACGCCCGGCGTGACGAGTCCGGTGCCGTAATGCCCTATCTGACGGATGAAGACAGAAATATCGTGAGAGAACTGGAAGCCGCATGGCAGGATGAAATGGAGGAGGGAGAAGCCGATGAGTGAACTGCAGCTGACAAACGGGAACGCCTTTTTGCCGGAAAACCTGCGGAAAAGCGACTACACCAACACCCTCGCCGCAGAAGCCGCCAGGATCGGTCTGTATACCGAAGACGACATTCTTGCCATCCAGACGGGACTGATGAATACCCTGGCTGTTGTGATCGGCTATGCTACAAAGAACGAATCCACCTCTGTCCGGATGGATAAAGCCAATGACTATCTGGCGTGCATTCTCTATAACTGCGACACATATCTGCTGACCCTGGGCGATCCCTTTGCGGCGGCGGACAGCCTGAAAAGCATTCCCATCGAGGAGCTGTACAACCGTGGCTTTGCCATCAACCGTGAACACTTCCGGGAGGCAAAAAGACTGTTTGCCAATGTGCGGTATACCCGCCTCCATGATGGCAGCAAAACCTACAACCGTGCCATCGATATCCTGCTCCCCCATTATCTTGCCGCATACGATCCCCGATTCAATGCCCAGGACAAGCTGTTCATGTCCATTCCGTCTCTTGGCATCCGCGGACCTTTCCATATAGACGAAACCGCAGAGATGCTGAAAAGACTGCTGGAGATCCAGAAGGGACAGAAAAGCGATGTGCAGATGTGAACCTGCAGACGAATATAACCCATATAGACCGCATACCCATAACTCTGGGCGTGCGGTCTTTTTCTGTCCGGAAATACCCGGCAGCAGCGGAAATCTTTCCCGGAGCCGGAATACGACAGAATCGGCAGGGCGAACGCGGTATACTGTCAGCAGAGGAGGCGGGCAAATGACTATATATGCGGATATACTGTTTCTGGTGGATCTGTCCATGGATTTTCTGACCCTGTATCTCTGTGCCCGTCTGACCCATCGTCCGGTGTCGCCGGGAAGACTCCTTGGCGGCAGTGCTCTGGGAGCCCTCGGAAGTATTCTGCTTCTGGTGTGCCAGGCAGGGCGGGGGATGGTTTTCTGGTGCGGGGTACTTCTATCTGCAGGAATGACGGCAGCGGTATTCGGTTTTCTGTCCTCTGCCGGCGCTTTTTTCCGTCAGTGTGTGCTGGTGTGGGGCTGCGGGGCGGTGACCGGGGGATGCATGAGTGTGCTGATGTCTCTGGGAAATCCGGTATATATGGATCCCACCGGCGGCAGAGCAGACTTTCTGCCGGTGTTTCTGGGAACGACCGGTGCGGTATATGGGCTGATCCGCCTGCTGCAGAAACGGATGGGCACAAAAACGGCGGAGGTGAGGATCGTTCTCCACGGTGTTACGGCAAAGCTGACGGTGCTTGTGGATTCCGGCAATCTGCTGACCGATCCGCTGACCGGCCGTCCTGTGATCCTTGTGTCCGGTGAGGCGGTTCTGCCGCTGGAGCTGCCCGCATCCGGTACGGAGACTGCATTGACCAGTCCGGAGTATATGCTTCCGGTTCCGGCAAAAGGTGCTTTCGGTACCCGACTGCTGTGGGCATTGAAACCGGATCTGCTGTTTGTCAACGGACAGAAACGGGATGCACTGGTGGCGGCGGAAAGTGTTCCGGCGGATCATTTCGGGGGATATGCAGGTACCTGCCCGACGGTGCTTATATAACAAAGAGATTTCGGATCATACAGAGGAAAGTGAGGTACATATATGGTGATACAGTCGTCCATGATTCAGGCTGTCAGCAATTTCCGGGCTACCATAGGGCGGATGATGCTGGCTTTCTGGAACGGAAAACAGGGGAACGAATACTATATCGGCGGGACGGACGTTCTGCCCACACCGCTGACCAGGGAGGAAGAAGCGGATGTGCTTGCCCGGCTGGAAACGGATCCTTCAGTGCACGACATCCTGATCCAGCACAATCTGCGGCTTGTGGTGTATATTGCCAAGAAATTCGAGTCCACGGGCATCGGGATCGAAGATCTGATCTCCATCGGCACCATCGGTCTGATCAAAGCCATCCACACCTATAAAACCGACAAAAATATCAAACTGGCAACCTATGCCTCACGGTGCATCGAAAACGAGATCCTTATGTACATCCGCAAGAATGTCTCCCACAGAGGGGATGTGTCCATTGACGAACCGCTGAATACGGACTGGGATGGCAATGAGCTGCTGCTTTCGGATGTGCTGGGCTCGGAGGAAAATGAGGTCAGTCGGGAACTGGAAAAAAGCGAGGACGAAAAGACCATCAGAGAAGCGGTTGCGGGACTGGAACCCAGGGAGAGGGAGATTATCGAAATGCGCTACGGTATGGGCGGCAGACGGGAAATGACCCAGAAAGAGGTGGCGGACGCCCTGGGGATCTCCCAGTCCTATATCTCCCGGCTGGAGAAGAAAATCATTGCCCGGCTGAAAACAAAGATCATGGCGAAGATCTGAGAAAAAAACGAAGAAAAAATCCGAAAAAACCGAAAAAAGTTTTTAAAAACCTATTGCATTTTGTGTTCTGTTGTGGTATAATTCCCATTACGTGAGTATCTGTGGAATGAGGTGAAAATAAATGAAAGCAGGAATCCATCCCGAATATAAGGAAGTAACTATCCGCTGCGCCTGTGGTGAATCTGTTACTACTCGCTCTACTAAGGGTGATGCTAACGGTGAGCTGCGCGTGGACATTTGCTCCAAGTGCCATC
>JAFZET010000010.1 GCA_017560565.1 Clostridia bacterium
TTCTTCCGGATCATTCTCCTGCAGGTGATCAAGAACATTCTTCCCCCTATCGCCAACGAAACCATCACGCTTGTGAAGGATACGGCACTGGCGAGAACCGTTTCCGTTATGGAAATCCTCTTTATGGCAAACGAAATTCTGTCTCTGAAACAGCTGATCTGGCCCCTGTTCTATACCGGGGTATTCTATCTGCTGTTCAATGCCATTGTTACCTGGATCTTCGGCAAGCTGGAAGCAAAGCTGTCCTATTATAAGGTATAAACCTACAAAATCGAAACGAGGTACATTATATGTCTATCAGAGTTGGTATTCTTGGTACAGCCCATGGGCACGTTATGAACTATGGCAGAAAATGGATCGAAAATCCCCAGTGGGACATTGAACTGGTGGGCGCATGGGATCATGACAAGACCCGTCTGGCAAACAACGCCGGTGCGCTGGGCATCAAGGCGTATGACGATATCGATGCGCTGCTGGCGGATGTGGACGCTGTTGTGATTTCTGCGGAAACCTCCTACCACGTAACCCTGACCGAACTGGCCGCCGCTGCCGGGAAGGATATCATCTGCTACAAGCCCATGGCACTGACCCTGGAAGAAGCAGACCGCATGGTTGCAGCCGTGGAAGCCTCCGGTGTACGGTTCACGCTGGGCTATCAGATGCGTGTTGACCCCCAGAACATCAAGATGAAGGAACTGGTGCACGACGGTACCATCGGCAATATCTGCCACTACCGCCGCCGTCATGGTCTGTCCACCCACACCTGGGGCAATTTTGAAAACGCATGGCACGCACAGGAACATTACAACCGTGACATTTTTGCAGACGACAGTGCCCATCCCATCGACATGATCAACTGGATGTTCGGCGTTCCGGAAACCGTTTCCTGCGAAATGACCACTATGGTGAACCAGAAGGTGAAGAACGACAACGGTGTGGCACTGTTCCGCTACGCCAACGGCATGATCGCCGAAATCACCTGCTCTTTCACCTGCACCGCTTCTGAAATCACTACGGAAATCTACGGTACCAAGGGCTCTATCCAGCAGTATTACGGTGACGCTGTATCCACCGGACTCCCCCGTCCCGCCGGTCAGCCCGGTCTGAAGTACTGGGTAGTGGGTAATCCCGATTGGACAGACAGCGAAATCCCCAGTCCCGCCGCACACGGTGAACGGATCGGCGCACAGGGCGAATTCTTTGCACAGTTCCTCCGCGGCGAAAGAGGTCCCATCTGCTCCGTCTACGAAGCCCGCGACTCCCTGAAAATGGTTCTCGCCTGCTACGTTTCTGCCCGTGAAGGCCGCCGCGTCCGCATTGACGATCCCTGTTTGTACGACATTCTGTAAACTTAGGAGAAACCTATGCCAATACTGGAAGTAAAGGATTTCCGCAAGAGCTTTGGAAATGTGGAAGTTCTGAAAGGGATTGATTTCACGCTGGAGAAGGGTGAAGTGCTGGTAATCATCGGCTCATCCGGCAGCGGGAAGACGACCCTGCTGCGCTGCCTGAACTTTCTGGAAACGCCGGATACCGGTACGATGAAGGTGGGCGGCGAGACGCTGTTTGACGCAGCGGAAATGAAGAAGCTGACTGACAAAGAGATCCGGATGCGCCGGCTCCATTTCGGGCTGGTGTTCCAGTCGTTCAACCTGTTTCCGCAGTATACGGTGCTGAAGAACGTCACACTGGCATCGGAACTGCTGGAAGGCGAGCGGCTCAAAGCGGAAAAGGCATCTCATGAAGAGAAGGCAAGAACCATGGACGCCATAAAGGAACACGCCATGGAGCTGCTGGCAACGGTAGGGCTTACGGAAAAGGCAGAGAGCTATCCCTGCCAGCTTTCCGGCGGTCAGTGTCAGAGAGTTGCCATTGCCCGTGCCCTTGCCCTGTCTCCGGACGTGTTGTGTTTTGACGAACCCACCTCTGCACTGGACCCGGAGCTGACCGGGGAAGTGCTGCGGGTAATCCGGGGACTGAAATCCTCTGACCGTACCATGATCGTTGTTACCCACGAAATGGCATTCGCCAGAGGGGTCGCCGATAAGGTGATATACATGGCTGACGGCGTGATTGAAGAAATGGGTACCCCCGAGGAAGTCTTCGACCATCCGAAGAGTGAGAAGACCAAAGCATTCCTGGGTGCCGGGAAAGAATTTCAGATCTGAAGAAGATCCTGTTCTGTGTTATAAGCAGAGCGGGATCTTTTTTGTGGATTTTTCAGGAAAAACCGGAACAAAACGGCAGCGGCAGATGTGATTATGTACTGGCTGCCCGTACTGGAGAAAAACGCATATTCTCTGGTGTATTTTGAGCTGACCGGATCCAGAGAAGCATACAACCGCCTGCAGATCGATCCCATGCCGGACAGCCTGCTGCGGATCGCTGTCCATATCAAAGCCGTTGATGCACCCATGCAGGTGGAAGAACAGATTCTGCCCCGATGGGAGAGAACCGGTTTTGCAGCCGTGGAATGGGGCGGCGTGATCCACGAATAAATCTTGCAAAATTGCCGTCGGCGTGGTATAATAAACCATAGAGAATTTTTACAGAAAGAAGGCCGCCCCCGTGAGCAGAGAACGTATGATACGCCTGATCCAGTGCATTGTGGTTCCCTTTGTGGGAATGTTTGCTGCCGGGCGGCTGGCAGGCTGGCTCCTTTCCGGTCTGGGACTGGCGGACTGGGTGCGGGATTTCGGCAGTTTTCTTGCGGCGGCTCTGCTGGCGGCTTTTCTGTATCGCTGTCTGGATCCGGCGGGCTGGGAAAATGTGTTCCGGGAATCGGTGGGAGAACCCTGTACACTGTCGCTGGCGTTCTGCCATGTGGGCTACGGTCTTCTGTGGCTGATGGGCATCATGGCAGTGGTGCAGAATCTGTTCGCCCCGCCCATGCAGACGGACAGAACCCTGGCAGGAGCGGTTCTGTCGGCAGTGCTGGTACACCCGATTCTGGAAGAGTGGCTGTTCCGGCGGGTATTTATGGCAAGGCTTCTGGATCTGGCAGACGGAGAGATCCCTGCGCCGGAAGTGGTGTCTGAGGATGCGGCAGAATCTGTGCCCCGCAGGAAATATACCCGTGCGGGTATGCTGTTTGCGGTGCTGACCCAGGCGGTTCTGTTTGCCCTGATGCATACCGGCGTTCCTTCCATGCTGTACGGCTTCGGTGGCGGTGTAGTGCTGGGGGTGCTGATGCTGCGTACCGGCAGACTGTGGGTACCTGTGGCGGTACACATGGCCATCAACCTGCGTTCCGTGATCTGGCCTATTCTGCCTCAGTCCCTTGCCTTGGGGATGGATGTGGTTCTGGCAATCACCGGTGTGTGCTGTGGTCTGCTCTTCTGGATTCTGCGGATACGGCAGTTCCGGCGGCAGAGAACGGAGGATGCATCATGACCCGGCAGGAAATCATCTGCTCTATACTGGAGAAATTCCCTCCTTTGGCAGAACAGACACCGGTGGCGGACGAATATTTTATGTCCTGTGCGCTGGAGCTGGCAAAGGCGGGTGCGGCGGCGGGAGAAGTACCGGTGGGTGCGGTGCTGGTGAAGGATGGTGTGATCCTGTGTGCCGACTATAACGGCAGAGAAGAAACGGGGGACGCCACCTACCATGCGGAAACCTCCGTGATCCGGCAGGGAAACGCCATACTGGGCGGCTGGCGGCTGACAGGATGCACGCTTTACGTGACACTGGAGCCCTGTCCCATGTGTGCCGGTGCTGTCTGGAACTCCAGAATCTCCCGTGTGGTGTACGGTGCCAAGGATGCCCGGGCAGGTGCCATGGGATCTGTATTCAACATCAACAGCTATCCGGTGAACTGGAAGCCGGAAGTATGCAGCGGTGTGATGGCAGAGGAATGCCGTGCTGTCCTGCAGACATTTTTTGCCGCCAGACGCCATCCGTCTGCGTGACACAGTCCGCCCGCGCGACACAGTCCGCCTGCGCGACGCTGTCCGCTGTAAAATTTTGAAAAGAGGATATAAGGTTATGCTTAATACCATACATACCCAGGTGAAAACCGCCGCACAGACCCTTCTGGCGGAAGCAAAGCTGAACAGAGGCGACATCTGCGTGGTGGGCTGTTCGTCCAGTGAAATCATCGGTTCCCGGATCGGCTCCAATTCCTCTCCGGAAGTAGCCAACATCGTGTTCTCTGCTCTGATGGAAGTGTTGTCTCCGGCGGGGGTCTGGCTGGCTGCCCAGTGCTGCGAGCATCTGAACCGTGCCATTGTCATTGAACGCAGTGCCGTGCCCGGTGCGGATATCGTCAATGTGGTGCCCCAGCCCAAGGCAGGCGGTTCTTTCGGTACGGCGGCATACAGAGGCTTTCTGCATCCGGTAGTGGTAGAAAAGATCCGGGCAGACGCAGGTCTGGACATCGGCGGAACTCTGATCGGTATGCACCTGAAGGAGGTTGCCGTGCCCGTCAGACTGCCTGTAAAGACGGTGGGAGAAGCCCTTCTGCTGGCTGCCCGTACCAGACCGAAATTCATCGGTGGTGTAAGAGCCGTGTATGATGAAGATCTGCTGTGATCCATAAGCCTCCGAAGACCTCAGCTGACGTTTGTGCAGTGGGGTCTTTTTGTATGCAAAAAAGAAAAATCCCTTCCCGCAGAGGAGAAAGGATCTTCCGGATGTATCGGACTTGGATTATTTCTTGTTGTCCAGCTTGGCTTTTTCTCTTTCGGTGAGGGGTCTTTCGGGGATTTCCCCGGCTTTCTGCAGAGCGATCTTGGTCATCAGAGGACCGACCAGCTCATAAATCAGCACAGCGAACAGGCAGATGTTCCGGATGATGGTACCGGAGGCACCGAGACTCATGGCGGTCAGGGACATACCCAGAGACACACCGGCCTGGGGCAGCAGGGTGATCCCCAGATATTTCCGGATGGCAGGCTCACAGTGGGTAAAGCCGGCGGAAAGGTTCGCACCGAGAACTTTCCCCAGGGAACGGAACAGAATGTATACCACACCGGCAAGGATGATAGCCCAGTCGGCGAATACGGCAAAGTCCAGGTCGGAGCCGCTGAGGACGAAGAACAGTACCATCAGGGGAGCGGTCCATTTGTCGATACGTTCCATCAGTTCTTCGGAGAAGTCACAGAGGTTGCAGAAAATGGTACCCATGGCCATGCAGACCAGCAGGGTGGAGAAGCCTACCGTAACCGGACCGATGGAGAAATGCAGCTGGGAAAGGGCTACAGCCAGGAACACAAAACCAACGGAAATGCTCAGACGCTTGCTGTTGGAGTGGAAATACTGTTCCAGCCAGTGGAACGCCAGACCGATCAGAGCACCCAGACCCAGGGAAACCACCACTTCCACAATGGGATCCACCAGAACGGAGATCAGATCGATATGACCGTTTTCCAGAGCACGGGCGATCCCGAAAGAGATGGCGAACACCATCAGACCTACCATGTCGTCCAGTGCCACAACAGGCAGCAGCATCCGGGTCAGAGGACCTTCGGCTTTATACTGCTTGACAACCATCAGGGTGGCGGCGGGAGCGGTTGCGGTGGCAATGGCGCCCAGCGTCAGAACAGCGGACAGAGGCAGCTTGTCAGGCATCATCAGGTGCAGACCGAACAGTGCCAGATCTACGAAAACTGTGGCAACGATTGCCTGGAAGATCGCAATCACGACAGCCTGTCTGCCGACTTTTTTCAGGGCTTCCAGCCGGAATTCATTCCCCATGGTGATGGCAATGAAACCCAGCGCCACATCGGACAGAATTTTGAAGGATTCAACGTTTTCCAGAGAAGTAAAGCCCAGACCTTCGATCCCCAGCTGTCCCAGACAGAAAGGACCGATCAGGATACCGGCCACCAGATAGGCTGTTACGGCGGGCAGGTTCCATTTTTTCGTAAAACGGGACATAATCAGCCCACCGAACAGGGCGATGGACAGAGCAAGCAGTATCTGCATAGTGATGACATAACCTTTCATGCGGTAAAAATCAGCAGGAAACGAATCCCCCGCCAGTATAAGAGTATACTGCTTCCCAAACATTTTTGCAAGAGAAATAACAGGGAATTTGCAGCAAAATTACGAAAGCAATCTGGCGGATTTGCACAAGGAGCGGACGGAAACAGAAAGACCCGCCCGGGAAGAGCAGGTCTTTTTGGGGAAA
>JAFZET010000067.1 GCA_017560565.1 Clostridia bacterium
ATACTCTGCCGGGTTCTTCCGCAAAGGTTTTCACCGCCGCACCGGTCTTTTTCCCGTAATAACGGTGAATCAGCTTGCCTTTTACGATATCAAAGGCATACAGTGTGTTTTTTGTTGTCAGCCGGAACAGGCTGTTTTCTTTCTGAAAGGAAATGGGCATGGCATATCTCCTCGGATGTGGATTTTCTCTATTGTAGCACATCCAGCCCCGGAATACAACCCCCGCCGGTACAACAGCCATGGCATAAATACAGGTTTCGCAGATGGTAACAGTATATACTTTTTTATAGTATATAACATTTAGCCGATTGCAAAACTTCCGTAAAAGGGGAACGGTCGCTTTTTGAAAAAAGCTCCGCAAAAACTTTTAACAGATTGCAGCCATATTGTACGGTGCAGACAAAGCCTTGCCGAACTGACAGCCGTGGTTGTACGATTTCGGGCTGTTCGGGTTTGGTAGTATAGTACCTGCCAAGAAAGGTATGGTATAAGCAGCTGCGCTTCGCTTTGTTTGGGTCAAGTAGTTTAACGGTCAAGCTCGGCTTTGGTATGGTTTTTGTTTATTGTATTTATTCATGAAACCGCTGTTGTTTGAACAAACGGTACAACCGTAGGGCGGGATGCCTACATCCCGCCGCCGTATAGTTTGGTATTCAGCACTCAAAGCAGTATAATCTGCGACTTATTTTTACTTATTTTTACGAAACTGTACATTTTCCTTACAGAAATGCAAATCCCCCACAACCGTCAGACAACAGAATCTGCTGCACGGATTCCGCAGTAAAAAACTTGCAATCCCGGTATATTTATGTTATAATGAAAATGCCGAAACTATGACACGAAATGAGGAATTGGTATGCGGATACGACGACTTACGGCTCTCCTTCTGACGCTGGTTATGTTCTGTACGGGGCTGCCCCTTTCCGCACAGGCAGACACCCACCTGCAGGATTCCATGGAGGGGGAAATTGCCTTTGCGGGGCGGATCACGGACTATCTGATCAATCCCCTGTATGAGGAGCTGACTCTGGATCACTTCCCCCTGCTGCGTCAGCTTCTGCAGCGCATGGGATATTTTTCCGCAGAATCCCGGAATTCTGAAGAATCCTGCAGCTATGACGCAGCCGATGACACGGCACAAACCTACATTATATATTCCACCACCGTTGAATCCGCCGCTTCCAAGCTCCGGGACGGCATCATAGACAGACAGGAAAAGATCACGGTCGGTATCACCAACGCCGTGTACGAAACCCTGAAAGCCAAACCGGACGGTCTGTTCAAGGAACTGTTCTATGCGTCCTATGCCCATGATCCCGCCGAGCCCCGTGCCGGGGACTACATCCGCTACACCTACGGCGGCTGGAGCGCATCCGGTACCGCCACCACCTCCGGCGTAAAGCTGGAATACACCATGCAGTATTACACCACTGCCGAAGAAGAAGAACAGGTGGATGCCATGGTGGATACGCTGGTCACTGCATGGCAAAAACAGAACCTGTCGGACTACGAACAGATCTGCGCCATATACGACTATATCACCGGACACGTGACCTATGACAATGCCGGTCTGGAAGCCTACAGCAAAGCCGTGGACGACGGTACCCTGACCATGGAACACTGCAAGATCTTCACCGCCTACGGCGCACTGGTCAACGGCACCTCCGTATGCCAGGGATACACCAACCTGTTCTACCGGCTGGCACTGGAAATGGGACTGGATGCCCGCACCATCAAGAGTATTCCCGCCGAGAACCATGTGTGGAACATTGCGGCGTTGGACGAGCTGTACTATAACCTGGACGCCACATGGGATGCCGGAGAAAAGGACAACGGCTACCGGTACTTCCTTCTGAATATGGAAGATTTCGTGAACCACACCAGAAATGCGGAATACGATGCGGATTTTGATGCCGCCTATCCCATGTCCCCCGTAAGCTATGGGGCTGCGGAACCGGAAGATCCGGTGGATCCGGAAGATCCTGAAGAACCCAATGGGATGCCGGGGGATCTGAATGAGGATGGTATCGTAAGCGGGAAGGATCTGCTGATCCTGCGGTATGTTCTGGCGGAACGATGGGACAAGTCTTACAGCACCATCGGTGCCGATACCAACGGTGACGGAGAAACAAACGGCATGGATCTGATTCTGCTGCGGCAGTATCTGGCGGAATGGGATGTGGTTCTGGGAGCACAGCCCGTGAAAAGATAAGGAGCTTTATATGTATAAGGGAATTACATTTGCCGGAAACATTCTGACGGATGTTGTCAAAACCATTACGGAATACCCCAGCCCCGGTATGCTGGCCAGCATTACGGCGGTGTCCCAGGCTGTGGGCGGATGCGTGCCCAATACCGCTATTGATGTGGCGAAAATGGATCCCGCCGTGCCCCTCTCCGCTTACGGACGGGTGGGCGATGACGCCTACGGGCAGTATGTCACCGGACAGATGGCGGCACACGGCATCGATGTAAGCCATGTGAAGATCACACCGGACGTGCCCACCAGCTTCTCCGATGTCATGAGCGACGCTTCCACCGGGGAGAGGACCTTCTTCCACGCAAGAGGCGCCAATGCCCGCTTCGGTCCCGCCGATGTGGACGTGGACGCACTGGACTGCAGAATTTTCCACATTGGGTACATTCTGCTGCTGGACACCATGGACGAGCCGGACGAAGCCTACGGCACCGTACTGGCAGGTCTGCTGGCAAAGGTACAGGCAAAGGGCATCAGAACCTCCGTGGATGTGGTCAGCGACTCCTCCGGTCGGTTCCGGGAAAAGATCGTGCCGGCACTGCGGTACTGTGACTACGCCATCATGAACGAGATCGAATGCTGCGGCGTATCCGGACTGGATCCCAGGCACCCGGACGGAAAAATCCATCTGGAAAACATCCGCACCACCATGGAACAGATGCTGGAAATGGGCGTCCGTGACCGGGTGATCGTTCACTGTCCGGAAGCCGGCTTCATGCTGACCGCTGACGGAACCTTCCGCATGACCGAATCCGTGAAAGTCACCCCGGAACAGATCATCGGCAAGGTGGGTGCGGGAGATGCCTTCTGCGCCGGCTGTCTGTACGGTCTCCACGAAGGTATGGACGATGACCGGATCCTGCCATTTGCCTCCGCCGCCGCTGCCTGCAATCTGACCGCCGCCGACTCCGTATCGGGCATGAAGTCCGCCGGAGAAGTGGGAATCATTGCGGAAAGACGGTATCTGTAAACCCTCCCCTTACAAACAACAATAAATACCATACAAAAGCGAGGAAACAAAAAATGCTTGCGAATCTGAATGATGTGCTGACCAGAGCACGTAAGGAACACTATGCGGTAGGTCTGTTCAACGCAACGGACTCCGACTGTCTGGAAGCTGTGATCTCCGCCGCTGAAGAACTGCGTGCGCCCGTTATCATCGGCACAGCGGAAGTTCTGCTGCCCTTCGGGGAACTGCAGCTGATCGCTCCCGGTATGCTTCACGCCGCCAAGAGAGCCAGCGTGCCTGTGGTACTCCACTACGACCACGGTCTGACCTTTGACAAGTGCATGGAAGCCCTGTCTCTGGGTTTCTCCAGCATCATGTTTGACGGCAGCGCATACCCCTACGAAGAAAACCTGGCCGCCACCCGTGAAATGGTCAAGATCTGCCATTCCCTTGGCGTGACCGTGGAAGGGGAGATCGGTCATGTAGGTCTGGCAGCCACCGAAGACAATGCCGCCGAAGACCGGTACACCACCACCACCGAAGCCAAGGAATTCTACGATGCCACCGGTGTAGACGCACTGGCCATCGCCATCGGTACCGCTCATGGTGCCTACAAGTCCAAGCCCAAGCTGGATCTGGAACGCCTGAAGGCCATCCGGGACACCATTGATGTTCCCCTGGTGCTCCACGGTGGTTCCGGTCTGTCCGATGACGACTTCCGTAACACCATCCGCGACGGTATCTCCAAGGTCAACATCCACACCGATATGTGCATCGCCGGCATCGAAGGCATGAAAGCCGGTCTGGCGGAAGGTCTGGAATACCTCCCCCTGCGGAACAAGAAGGTGGAATACGTCAAAAACGCCGTAATGGAAAAAATGCGTCTGTTCGGCTGCGTGGGCAAGGCTGACTGAACTCCGTCCGTATAAAAATAACAGGGTTGCCGCATCAGGAAGAAATTTTCCGAAATGCGACAGCCCTGTTTTATATCTATACTGTGTATCTGTACTTTTTCTCCTTTATCGAGGAGAAAAAGTACCAAAAAGAGGAA
>JAFZET010000068.1 GCA_017560565.1 Clostridia bacterium
AATAATCTCTTTCTCCTGATATTCTTTTAACACCTGTTCGTATTCTTTTTCACAAAATCCGCACACATGAAATCTTGTTTCCGGATATGTATCACGAATAAACGACGCAGCTTCCAGATACTGATCAATTCCTTTTTCTTTCATAACTCTCGCTATAAACAAGAAATCTATCGTCTCTCCATCAGGGTATGGCAGTACCTGAAAATACTCCGTATTTACGCCGGAACCGGGCAAAAGATCGTACTCGCCTTTAATCGCTTTGTGTTCAAGCATAAAATCACGATTTTCCGTATTCTGAAAAAATACCTTTTGCGCTTTTCGAAGACCAGCTTTATATAATCCCAAAGCAAGCTTCTGCATCTTCCCTTCATATTCGATTGCTGTACCAAGACCAGTAATATTTGCTATATAGGGGATTCCAAGCCTACCACATATCATACCAGCATATGAGTTCGGCTTGATTGTATAAGTTAAAACAAAATCCGGTCTTAGGTCTTTCAATATCTTCGTATAAGCTCTGTAGAGTTTTAATTCATGCAAAGGATTTGTTCCGTGTCTTTCAAACGGGACTTCAATAAATTCACAGCCCATATGCTGTAATTCATCAACTCGTTTACCATTGCCCATGATCAACACAACACGATACTCTTTTTCCAGTAACGCAATCAAAATTTCGCGACGCAAATTATATGTCCAGGCTGGATCATTTGTGATCACAGCTACTGTTTTTTTACTCATTGACAAATTTCCCCAAAATAATTATTATTTTGCTCCTTGAAGTACTATCCGATATTTTCTGATGTTGATACTATTATACACTGAACCCAGAGATTGTCAATAGATCAGTAGAGAAATTTCCGGAAGGGGGACAGACTGGACTTAGTAGAGGATTCGAATGCAGACACCATTTTCTTAAAGACTCACTTCAGAAAGGTTTCCGAAAAGTGTTAGAAAACTCATTTCGGAAAAAAGAAAACACCCGAATCCGTAGGTATTATCTACGTCTTTCGGATGTTATCTCTGGCAGGGGCACTAAGACTCGAACTCAGGACACGTGGTTTTGGAGACCACTGCTCTACCAACTGAGCTATACCCCTATGTGACGGATATTATTATAGCATACTCCGTCACGAAATGCAATAGGTTTTGCAAAAAATGTTGAAAAAATTTTTAGTTTTCCAGACCTTCCACGGCGGTTACCATCTTTTCCACCTTGGTGGCTACAGTCTTTTCAACACCCTGGATCTTGGAAGCCAGATCGGTATTGTAGGCGTTGGCCATGGAGTACAGAACAGAGTTGATGCCCCAGTCGCCCAGATAGCCCAGGTCATACTTGATGGTGGAGATTACGATGTCCAGAGAAGCGGCGGATTCCTCGTCACGGGATACCTTGCCCCGCAGGGTGATGTCATAGTAGGCAGGGGTCAGCAGGTTCTTGGAAGCGGCGCCCAGTGCGTCCATGACGTGACCGGTCATCACAGCGTCCACATTGCTCTTGGGAATGACATAGGTGGCGGCAACATTGGGGTTCACGCAGTGGTGATAGCTTTCCTGTGCCTGATTGAACTTGGGCATGGGCATGATACCGAAGTTGGATTCCATGGTACGCATGGTTGCCACGGCGTGCAGTTCTCCGTAGTAGAACAGGGACTTGTCTTCCTGATACATTTCAAAGGCGGGTGCTTCTCCCACACCTTCCTTGGACCAGCTGTAGGACAGGTTGGGATTGTACATCAGTTCCGCCAGCTTTTCCATAACGGCTACGGAGCGTTCCCCATAGAAGGACATGGAGGGGATATCAGCGTCATTCTTGGTGAAGAAGTCCACGTCACAGCCGATCATGGCAAGGGCGATCATGTCACAGAAGCAGATCAGACCGAAGCGGTCTTCCGCAGTCATTTTACCGTCACCGTCCAGGTCATCGGAAACCTGTACACCGGCTTCCACCATGGTGTCGATGGTCCAGTTGCCTTCTGCCATCAGTTCATAGAAGTCAGGCAGGTTGTAGTCGATCTGGATTTTCTTGTTGAACATGATAACGCCGATGGACTTTTTGTACATGGTACCGATGTCGCCCAGAATACAGAAGTTCTTCCCGTCAATGGACAGGTCGGAGAGGATGTTGCCGTCCCACCAGGGAGCATCCAGATCCAGAGAGCCTTCGGCGGCATACGTATTCAGCTCTGCCAGAAAGCCCTGCTGCATGACAGCGAAGGTATTCTTCATAGCCAGGTTAGCCATCTGGTAAGCGTTGTCGCCGGACTGTACGGATTTGGTCAGGGTAGAGGTATCGCCGGAGCCGGTGGACTGGGCATCGGTGATGTCCACGTTCAGCAGTTCCTCCACATCGGCGATCCGCTGGTAAACGGCGTCATTGATGGCTTCACCGGTCAGCTCGGTGGCAGTCCAGTCGGTGTCGTTCCACACCAGATCCCCTTCCAGAGGATAGGTCAGTACGGTAAAGGTGGCGCCGGCATAGTCGGTTCCTGCGGGAATATCGGCGGTGTAGTCGGTTTCTTCGGGTTCGGTTTCCGTTTCCACGGTTACATCAGCGGAGGTGTCGGCAGTGGTTTCCTTTTCGTCGGCAGCACAGGATGCCATCGGAAGCAGCATGGCCAGACACAGGAGAAGTGCTGTGATCTTTTTCATCATTCTGATCCTTTCAAGTTTTTTCTGTATTGTTTATGATACAAAAAATCATCAATATTATACAGCATTTATATATGGTTTGCAATAGTATAATATAACAATCTTTTTTGTATCGTTCCTGCGATTCATAGCAAAAAGGACTCCGTTTTCACAGAGCCCCTTTTGATGTATTACAGATTTCAGATCTCCACAGTGCCGCGGTATACTTCCACAGCTTCGCCGGTCATATAAACTTCGCCGGTTTCCTTGCTGTAGGCAATGGTAAGCGCACCGCCCTTGAGGTGAACAGTGATGTCTCCGTCCGCTGCGCAGTAACCATTTTCAATGGCGGCAGCAGCGGCTGCACAGGCACCGGAACCGCAGGCCAGGGTTTCACCGGAACCGCGTTCCCATACCCGAACCAGCAGGGTGTGATCGTCAATGATGTGTACGAATTCCACATTGGTCCGTTCCGGGAAATGGGGATCGACCTCAATGGCAGAGCCGATGGCTTCCAGATCCAGGGTAGCCAGATCCAGACCGGCGTTTGCCAGTGCGGGATTGTCTTCCACAAAGATGACGCAGTGGGGGTTGCCCATAGTCACGGCATTGCAGGTATATTCGTCACCGCCCAGAACAGCCTGGATGGACAGCAGTCTGTCTGTGGTCACTTCCGGGAAAGCAAACTTGTCGGGAGCGAAGGAAACCTTGCCCATGTCAGCCTTCACCCGGACTACCTTGCCCTCACGGGTGGTTACTTCCAGATGATTGATGCCGGAAGCGGTTTCCAGAGTCATTTTCTGCTTCTTCACGATACCGGAATCGTACAGATATTTGGCTACGCATCTGGCACCGTTGCCGCAGAGCTTCCCTTCGGAACCGTCACGGTTGAACATCCGCATTTTTGCGTCCGCCGCTTCGGAAGGTTCGATAACGATACAGCCGTCGCCGCCGATACCGTAATGGCGATCCACAAACTTGATGGACAGTCCTTCGGGATTTTCGATCTGCTTTTCCAGACAGTCAAAGTAGATGTAATCATTGCCGCAGGTGTGCATCTTGATGAAGTCCAGATGGATCCGTTCTTCCCGCAGGTCGTTGATATCCACCAGTTCCGTGCAGTTTTCGTTCCAGCGGCTGGCGATGGAGTCTGCCACAGCCACAGCGGTATCCAGAGAGGTCAGGCAGGGGATAGCGTGTTCCACAGCCAGACGGCGCAGTTTTACGCTGTTCCGGGACGGGTCTCTGCCCTTAGCGGAGGTGGAGATGATATAGTTGACCTTGCCTTCCAGAATCAGGTTTACGGGGGTCACACCGGATTCACCCATGTAGTTCACCACGGTAACCTTCACGCCGCTCTTGCGCAGGACTTCGGCAGATTTCTGGGTAGCGTAAACCCGGAAGCCCAGGTCGGCAAACTTCTTGCCCACGCCGCCGATTTCCGCAAGGTCGGTATCTCTGACGGAAATGAACACACCGCCGTTTGCCTTCAGCTTGTAGCCCGCTGCGGTCAGACCCTTGTACAGGGCTTCGCCGAAGGAACCGGCCAGACCCAGCACTTCACCGGTGGATTTCATTTCAGGTCCCAGATGGGTGTCAAGACCGGACAGCTTTTCAAAGGAGAATACGGGCACCTTAACGGCCACGTAGGGAGAGTTGGGATGGAGTCCTGTACCGCAGCCGATATCCTTCAGCTTTTCACCCAGCATACACCGCAGTGCGATATCCACCATGGGAATACCGGTTACCTTGGAGATGTAGGGAACGGTACGGGAGGAGCGGGGGTTGACTTCGATTACGTACAGGTCGTTGTCGTAGATCAGGTACTGGATGTTGATAAGTCCCTGGGTTTCCAGTGCCAGCGCCAGGTCACGGGTGTGGGAGATGATGATATCCCGCATCTGGTCGTCCACGTTCTGTGCCGGGTATACGGCGATGGAGTCCCCGGAGTGTACGCCGGTTCTTTCTACGTGTTCCATGATGCCGGGGATCAGGATGTCTTCCCCATCACAGATAGCGTCCACTTCCAGTTCGATGCCCATCAGATACTTGTCGATCAGGACGGGGTTTTCGATTCCCTGGGAGAGGATGATGTGCATATATTCCCGGATGTCCGCTTCATTGTAGGCGATGATCATGTTCTGACCGCCCAGCACGTAGGAGGGACGAACCAGCACAGGATAGCCGATCCGGGCAGCGGTTTCCAGTGCTTCCCCGCAGGTCATGACGGTTTCACCGGTAGCGCGCTTGATGTTGTATTTGTTCAGCAGTTCTTCAAACCGTTCTCTGTCTTCCGCACAGTCAATCATATCGGGGGAGGTACCCAGAATCGGCACGCCTGCTGCTGCGATATGACGGGTCAGCTTGATAGCCGTCTGACCGCCGAATGCCACAACGGCACCCACGGGCTTTTCCTTGCGGATGATGTTTTCCACATCTTCCGGAGTCAGAGGTTCAAAATACAGTCTGTCAGCGGTGTCAAAGTCAGTGGATACGGTTTCGGGGTTGTTGTTGACGATGATTACATCGTAGCCGGCTTTCTTCAGTGCCCATACGCAGTGTACGGAAGCATAGTCGAATTCGATACCCTGACCGATCCGGATGGGACCGGAGCCAACTACCATGACAGTTCCCTTGGTACTGGTGTTGTGTTCGGCGATATAGGGAGCGGCTTCGTCGTCTTCGTCGTAGGAAGAGTAGAAATAGGGCGTATTGGCGGCAAATTCCGCTGCACAGGTATCAACGGTCTTGTAGCCCGCATATATATGCCACGGCAGCTTTTCCATGCCGGAGATCCGGGAGATGGCTTTGTCCGGCCAGCCCATGAGCTTGGCTTCTCTGTAAACCTCTTCGGTCAGACCGCCTTCTGCCAGACGCTTGTCCATCACAGCCAGATTGTTGATGCGTTCCAGGAACCACATATCGATCCGGGTCAGTGCATGGATCTGTTCGCAGGTCATCACGCCCCGGCGCAGGGCTTCGTACACGAAGAAGATCCGTTCATCGGTCTGGGCAAGGATCAGCTCTTCCAGTTCGTGATCGGCTCTTTCCTGATATCTGGGATGGTTCAGGGAGTCCACACCCACTTCAGCACCTCTTACAGCCTTCATCAGAGCCATTTCAAAGGAGGGGGCAATGGACATGACTTCGCCGGTTGCCTTCATCTGGGTACCCAGCTTCCGGTTGGCGTAGACAAACTTATCGAAAGGCCAGCGGGGGAACTTGACCACCACGTAGTCCACGGTGGGTTCGAAGCAGGCCATGGTGGTGCCGGTTACATTGTTGGGGATTTCGTCCAGATTGTATCCGATGGCGATCTTGGCAGCTACCTTGGCAATGGGATAGCCGGTAGCCTTGGAGGCCAGTGCGGAAGAACGGGACACACGGGGATTTACCTCAATAACGGCATAATCGAAGCTGTTCGGATCCAGGGCAAACTGTACGTTGCATCCGTCGGTGATCTTCAGTTCTTCAATGATAGCCAGTGCGGATGTCCGCAGCATCTGGTATTCCTTGTCGGCCAGAGTCAGGGCGGGAGCGGCAACGATGGAGTCACCGGTATGTACGCCCACGGGGTCCAGGTTTTCCATGGAGCAGACAGTGATAACATTACCCGCTGCGTCACGGATAACTTCAAATTCCACTTCTTTCCAGCCGGAGATGCACTTTTCGATCAGGATCTGGTGGATGGGGGAAGCAGCGATACCGCTTTCGGCGATGGTGCGCAGCTGTTCTTCGTCTGCCGCAATGCCGCCGCCGGTACCGCCCAGGGTAAAGGCAGGACGGATGATGACGGGGTATCCCAGCGTATCCGCCAGTTTTACAGCACCTTCGATGGTGGTGGTAATATCAGAGGGGACAACCGGCTGACCGATCTTTTCCATGGCGTCCTTGAACAGCTGTCTGTCTTCGGCACGGTCAATGGTATCGGATGCCACGCCCAGCAGGCGCACACCGTTTTCGGCAAGGAATCCTTCTTTTTCCAGCTGCATGGACAGGTTCAGACCGGTCTGACCGCCCAGGGTTCCCAGCAGACTGTCGGGCTTTTCGTCCCGGATGATCCGCTTGATCACATCCACATTCAGGGGTTCCAGATAGATCTTATCCGCCATAGCGGCGTCAGTCATGATGGTAGCGGGGTTGGAGTTGACCAGAACCACTTCGATTCCGTCTTCTCTGAGCACTTTGGCAGCCTGGGTTCCTGCGTAGTCGAATTCCGCCGCCTGTCCGATGACAATGGGACCGGAGCCGATCAGCAGAACTTTCCGGATGCTGGTATCTCTTGGCATATATATCCCTCCGTTTATTGTTCAGTTCCAATCACCTGCGCCGGGAGCGGGCACACTGTCCCCTCACTTATCCCGTACAGGCATCATCTTATATTATACCACGCCGGAGAGCGAAAAAAAAGAGGTTTTCCGTACTTTTTTAAATCTTTTCAGCGATTGTTGTCTTTTGCATAGGAATTCTGTTTTCGATGGTTCCTTTTTTGTACGGTTTTTGATGCATAAAAATACAGAAAAATCAACTTTTGTGTATATGTATGCACGCAGCGTAAAGGCATGAAAAAAACGCCGCTGTACGGGACAGTGACGTTCTCTATAGACCTGGTCTGCTGCTCAGAATGCGGCGTATTCCTCTTCCTCTACGGTTTCCTCGGCGGTCTGTCTTGCCAGTTCTTCTTCATAAGCCCGCAGAACCGTTTCTTCCAGTTCTCCCCGGAAATCGGCGTTGATGGGATGGGCAATGTCCCGGTAGGTGCCGTCGGGATTCTTGCGGCTGGGCATAACGATGAAATTTTTTTCTCTCACACTGATAACCTTGATGTCATGCAGGGCCAGCTGACCGTCAAAGGTGACGGAAATGATCGCCTTCATGGGGCCCTCGTCAAAGAGTTTTCTTACTTTAATATCGGTGATTACCATGCGTCCTCCAGTTTTTTCGGGTCACTCAGGCTCTCTTTCTGATAAAGTCGGAGCTGCCCGGTCTCTTACAACTTGCAGTTACACTTATGATTTTGTTGCACCTATAGTATACCCTGCTTTTGTGACGGCAATTCGATGGAAACTTGGACATTTTTTAAAATTACTGTTTACTTTTTTGAGAAATATGATATACTAATAATGAACAACAATTTCTGAAACCTGCAGAAAAATCCGCAGGTATCTTTTTGTTAAATGCAACGGCATTTCTGAATCCGGAACAAGAATGGAGACTGCACATGGCACTGCCCAACACACACCTGGGTCCCCAGGCGATACACGAACTGATGAACGGAAAAAAGAATCTGTTTTTTGACGGCATAGGCGGCATCAGCATGAATTCTCTGGCGCACATTTCTGCCATCCGGGGACATCATGTTTCCGGCTACGACCGTTCCCCCACCCCCATTACCAGACGGCTGGAGCAGGCGGGGATCACTGTCTATTATGAGGCGGATTCTGTCCATATGCAGGGCTGCGATGCACTGATCTACACGGTTGCCATGGGAGATGACAATCCGGAATACCGTTATGCGGGCGTACACGGGATTCCCCGGATCTCCCGCGCGGATTATCTCGGGTACATTATGTCCGGCTACAGGGAACGGATCGGTATCTCCGGCACCCACGGAAAATCCACCACCACCGGTATGGTGGCACGGATCCTGTCCTGGGCTGAGGCGGATCCTACCGTATTCAACGGTGCGGAAATGAAGGAAACCGGTACCGTTGACCGGATCGGCGGCGATACATATTTCGCTTTTGAAGCCTGCGAATACATGGATTCCTTTCTGGATTTCTGCCCCACCATTGCCGTGGTATTGAACATCGAACTGGATCACGTGGATTATTTCCCCTCACTGGATGCCATCAAGCAGTCCTTTACCGCTTTTATGAACAAAACCGGTTCTTCCGGTTATGCGGTGGTCAATGCCAACGATCCCGACTGTCTGGAAGCCGCCAAGGGGTATACCGGTACGCTGGTGACTTTCGGCAACCGGAACCCGCTGGCAGACTACTGGTCTCAGAATATCACTACCGACCACGGCAGAGCCTCCTTTGATGTGATGAAGGGGGACGAAAAGCTGGCAAGAGTGCATCTGCAGATTCCCGGGAAGCACAACATCAGCGATGCTCTGGCTGCCTTTGCCGCCTGCCATATCTGCGGTATCGATCCGGAAAAGATTGCGGAAGGTCTGGGGGCTTATGAGGGGATCTGCCGCCGGATGGATCATGTGGGAGATACCGAAAAGGGTGCCGCCGTATACAGTGACTACGCCCATCATCCCACGGAAATCGAAGCTACACTGTCCGGTGCCGCCGCCATGGGGTACAGCCGGATGACAGTATGCTTCCAGCCCCACACCTACTCACGGACGGCGCAGCTGTTTGACAATTTTGTCAGTGCTCTTGCCGATTCTGCGGCGGATGAAATCGTTCTGTGCGATATATACGCCGCCCGGGAAATCAATACCTATGGTGTGACCTCCATTGAGCTGGCCGCCGCCATTGCTGCAAGAGGCAAAAAATGCCGGGTGATCCCGGACTTCACCGAAGCAGCTGAATACTGCACCAGAGTTACACCGGCTGACGGCATGGTACTTATCATGGGTGCAGGGGATGTTGTCAAGGTTGCGGATGCAGCGGTACAGAAAGCATAACAGAACAAATAAAAGAACGGTTCCAGAGATTTTCTCCGGCAAACCGTTCTTTTTCTGTTCTGTTTTTCCGGTTATTCCACGCCCACAGCCTTGAGGTACATTTTGGACCAGGTGGTGCTCAGGGCTGCCTGTACGTTGTTGACGAAAACGATGTCCGTCAGACCGTAATCCTTCAGATGCTCATAGATGTTCATGTCCGTATAGCGTACATCCACTACGATGATGTTGCCGTAGTGTTCGCAGAGGTAGGGCACAAAGGCGTTTCCGAAGGAGTCCTTCAGCACCAGAATGTTTTTGTCCTGGGGGTTCTCCGGCACGTTGATGACGATATACGGATGGTCGCCGGTGATGAAGGCCGTGTAGCTCTTGTCCGCCGGTGCCAGACAGCTGCTGTAGGTGAAGGTGTTCCCGTACATATTGGTGACGGTCATGGTCAGGGATTTTTTGGGCATCCAGGCTTCGATCGTGTCCACAAAGCTCCGGATCCGGATATCCTTGGTCATATTGTAGAGGGAACCGTGGTATGTTTCATTGACAACGGAGTAGTTGAGATCCCCCTTTTCCGTGGGGGTGAAACCGCGGGACTGGGCAAAGGCACGGTAGGCGTAATAGGCACCCAGCTGGGTCCAGTGGTGGTCGCTCCGGAAATACAGATATTCATCCCGGTGGGCGAACATTTCGGTATACACATCCACAAAATTGACGGAATCGTCCATCAGGGCTTCCACTTTGTCCTGGATGACACCCTGGTCAGCGATTTTTGCTGTGACGGAGGGATTGTCGATGACCATGGAGGACACCGGTGCCATGACCACGCTGACCTGTACATCCTTGCCGAACAGGGACTGGTAGTAAGCTGCGGTCTGGGCAAAGTATTTTGCGGAGGACTCGGCATAATAAGCCTGGGTATAGGCACCTTCGCCATAGATGAACATACCGCCGGTGATAAAGTCCGCCGTGGCGTTGTCGGTGCTCTGGTTCACACTGGTCACGGAGGAAACGATGACTTTGCACTCCGCTTTGATCTGATTCCCGGCACGACAGGTCAGAATGCATTCCCCTTCCGCAAGTCCCTTTACGTCAATACCGCCGCCGGGATTTTTCGCAATGGAGGCGATTTTTTTATCGGAAATGGACCAGGATACGGAGGCGCCCTTGCCGTCCGAGGTTTCCGCAGACGCATATACTACCGATCCGCTGCCCACTGTCAGCCGCAGCTTTTCCCGGCTCAGGGTAAGGGAAAGGATGGTCTGAACCGGTTCGGTTTCCCTGGGTTCGGTCTCTGCGGGCTTTGTTTCTGCGGGTTTGGTTTCCGCAGGCTTTGTCTCGACGGGTTCGGTTTCCGGTGGATCTGTTTCCACAGGCTCGGATTCCGCAGGTTCCGTCTCGGCAGGCATGGTTTCCGCCGGTTCTGTTTCTTCCGTGCGGTTCAGTTCCGCAAAGGCATCAGCCAGCAGTTCTTCATCCGCTGCATCCGGTTCGTTTTGGTTCTGGCTGCCGGTCTGGATGAGAACGAAATTTTCTTCTCCTCCCATGTCGTAGGGAATGCCCATCAGGGTATCGATCTCCTTGGAGAGATCCACCAGTGTGTCCCGTCCCAGAAAGGTGTCGGAGAAAAACGCAGACCAGCCGGAAAAATAGGAACCGTCAGCCAGTGCGCTCAGGGAAAACGCCGGGATCTTTGCCAGAGTCCGCTGTTCCAGTGCGGATTCCGTGGGACGGTTCGGCTGCAGGATGTTGCAGAGTGTCACCACGGCAAACAGACCCGCCAGGATGGAAATGGTTATTTTATCAATCAGTTTCATAGTTCCTCATATCGGATGGGTGATTTGCAGGCTCAGAAGCGGAAATACAGGAAAGCACTGTAGGTGTTCCCGGCCATCATGACGGTACAGATCCCCACGAGAACCAGAACTGCCGCCGTTTTGCAGATCCGCTCTGCTGCGTAGGCTGTGCCTTCTTTGCCGGTTCTGGCTTCCAGCCGGGCAAATCCCTTCTGCAGCCACTTTCCGGCTGCCGGGCAGACAGGGCAGGCAAGGATACAGGCAAACAGCAGCAGCCACAGATTTTCGTAAACCACAGAAGATACATACATATCCGAAAAACCGGTTGTGCCGATGCCAACGAGATAGCCAAGGTTTTTCAGCAGGTCATGGTCAAAGTAGAAGATGGCAAATCCCGCCACCGTGATAAAGAGGGTATACCCGTGGGCAAGGATCCGCTTGCCGATGCGGGAGAGGTACACCAGAATCGGCGGGCACTCCGGCCAGTTGTCATCCGGACGCCGTTTCATGAAAGGCAGGAACGAGGTTTTTTCCCAGGACAGGAGCACACCGTAGAACAGCCCCCACAGAATGAAGTTCCATGCGGCACCGTGCCACAGCCCCGTCAGGAACCAGACCACGAAAATGTTGCGCATCTGGTCATGCCGGTTGCCGCCCAGGGGGATATACACATAGTCCCGGAAGAAGGTACCCAGGGACATATGCCACCGGCGCCAGAATTCCGTGGCGGAGGAAGAGATCAGAGGATAGTTGAAGTTCTCAAGGAACCGGAAGCCGAACATTTTCCCAAGCCCTATTGCCATGTCGGAATAGCCGGAGAAGTCAAAATACAGCTGGAGGGTGTAGAACACCGCACCCATCCACCGACCGGTTACCGTGGCTTCCGGCAGGCCGTAGAGCATAGTCACCGCTTTCCCGCAGTGGTCGGCGATCCAGATCTTTTTGGCAAGACCCACCGCAAAACGGAAAATCCCGTCCTGTACCAGAGGCAGATCCACCGTCCGGTCGTCCAGCTGGTCTTCGATGTCCTTGTAGCGCACGATGGGACCGGCAATCAGCTGGGGGAACAGGGATACGTACAGCAGCAGCCGTGGCATGGATTTCTGCACCTCAGCGTCCCCGCGGTATACATCGATCACGTAGGACATGGTCTGGAAGGTGAAGAAAGAGATCCCGATGGGCATCACGAAGGAGAATATGGGGATGGTAACATTGAAGACTGTGTTGACTGTGGTAAGCAGGAAGCCCAGGTATTTATAGAATACCAGAACCCCAAGATTGGATGCCACTGCCAGCACCAGCCACAGCTTCCGCCGCTTCTGTGAGGCGGTACGGTGGATCAGAAGACCGAATCCCCAGTCCGCCGCTACCAGACCGATCATTAAAAATACATACAGCGGTTCTCCGAAGGCGTAAAAGAACAGGGAGAAAACTGTCAGTACGCACTGCCGCCAGAGAGAGTTCGGACGGATATAGTACAGCAAAAAAAGAATGGGCAGAAACCCGTATAGAAAAATCAGATCGGAAAAAGGCATAGTGTCCTTCTTTATGGTTTAATAATCAGTTTTCTGTCGGAAAACATACATATTTAGTATATCATACTTCCGGCAGGATGTAAAGATGGCGGAGAAGGAAGTTTACGACAATTTTACATATTCCGTTTTTCCGCATCCGTATACGTACTGCCGACAGATCGAGGCGTTTTGTTTTCATCCTGTGGTTGTCTTTTCTTCTTGACACAGAACACCACATATGGTATAATTGGTCATCTTCTTTTCAAAATATGGAAGAAGATGCTTTATTCTGTATAAGGAGGCAGACATGACCTGCGAAACCAAAAACATCAGGCTGAAAAATGGGACGGACGCAATGCTTGTCCCGCCGGATCCCGACAGAGCAGAAGAAATGCTGGATTTTCTGCGGGACATTTCGTCCGAAACCGAATTCATTTCCCGGACAGCGGGTGAGGTATACGAGACTGTGGAAGTGGAACGGCAGAAGCTGGAAGGTCTGCTTGCCGCTGAGAACAGCGTTATGATTGTGTGCATGGTGAACGGCCGGATTGCGGGGAACTGTTCTCTGCAGTTTATGCGGAAGATCAAGATGCGGCACAGAGCCACGGTGGGTATTGCTATCCGGCAGGCATACTGGAATCTGGGCATCGGCACAGCGCTTTTTGAGGAAATGATCCGGCTTTCCCGGGAGAGAGGTGTGCGGCAGATGGAGCTGGAAATGATTGACGGCAACGAACGCGGACTGGCGCTGTATACCAAAATGGGATTTGAGATTACGGGACGGCGGCCGGATGCGTTTCTCATGAGCGACGGGACCTACCGGGATGAGATTCTGATGACGAAGATGCTGTAAAAAATACCGTATCTGTCTCTGCGAAAGAGGCGATACGGTATTTTTTGATTCAGTTTCCGTCCGCATCGGCGAACACATCGGATTCAATATAATCCACACCTTTTGCCAGACAGAAGTCCAGTGCTTCTTTTGTGTTGGCTGTCCACAGACCCACTTTCAGACCTGCCGCATGGAACTGCGCAACGGTGCTGTCCTTGACGTTCCGGTAGTCCATGTCGATGTCGAAACCGTCGGTCAGACAACGGTTCACATCGGCATTGTGCTCCCAGCAGGTCAGCATGATGTTCAGTGCGGGGAAGGCGGCGTGTGCCCGGAGCAGGTTGTCGTAGTCGAAAGACTGCAGGGAGCACATGGAAAGATCGTACACTTCCTCCGCCATCCGGAAGGCTTCCGTGATCTTTTCGTCGGGGAAGGAGCCTTTGAATTCAATGAAGCAGACCATGTGTCCGTCCCGGCAGATCTCCAGATACCGGCGGAAGGTGCACAGATACAGCTTTGTGTCGGTGAACTTGTTGAGCAGCGGTTTTTCCGTCAGCTGTGCATAAGTGGCATCGGCGATCTCCAGCCGGGTACCGTCATCAAAAACAGCATCGCTGTCGTGGCAGACCACCAGAACTCCGTCGGCGGTGATCCGCACATCGGTTTCGATCCCGCCGGAACCGTGTTCCACAGCTTTCAGAAAGGCTTCTTCGGTATTCATCAGATATTTGCTGCTGTAGCCGCGGTGAGCGATAAAACAAACGGACATGGGAACCTCCGGTTTAGGATAATTAAGAATTGAGAATTATGAATTAAGAATTATACGGTGTTTTTTCTGAAGCAGCTTATGTGGCAAACAGGGTCAGATCCCAGAAGGGGATGCATGCGGGGCGGCGGAGGTACAGTTTTTTCTCCGGCAGAATTCCGTGGATCCGCAGGGGGAGCTGCCACAGGTCTTCCGTGCGGTGGTACAGGGAAACGGAGAGGGCGGGGCGATCCTGCTGAAGCGTGTCTTTGGCTCCGTCCAGGGCAAGGGCTTCCGCACCTTCCACATCCAGCTTCAGCAGATCCATGGACTGACCGGCGCAGAGGGTGTCGATGGTGCGGGTGGGGACGGTGATGGTCTTTGCCCGGTGATTCTGTCCGGCGGCTCCCGATCCCCGGCTGGCGGAAGCGGTGTAGGTCATTTCTCCGTCGCTGTTCCACAGGGCGCAGTGGTGAGAGATCACCTGACAGCGTGTTTCCGTTTCCGCATAGGCGGACAGGTGCCGGATGGTGCGGGCGTCTGCTTCGGCGGCGTGGATCACTTCCAGGGAGGGAATCGCTTCGGCGTACATGGCCGCACTGTCTCCCCGGAATGCACCGCCGTCCAGCATGGTTTTTATGGGAAGTCCGGCAAACAGAAACCGGATGTCTTCGATGGGATCCGTGGCACGGGCAAGGTATTTTTTCTCCCCGGTCAGGCGGAACAGAATGGCGTCATCCAAAAGCAGTCTGGAATGCTCGTCCGCCAGAAGCTCTCTGAGACCGGCAAGGGTATCTGCGTGGGTTTCCAGCTGTTCACGGTCAAACAGAGCACCGCCGTACAGTGGCACTTCCGGAATATACAGGGTGTGCCTGGCATCCAGGGTGTCAATGAAGGCAGTAACCTCCGGCAGGGTGGTGCCGAATGCCAGCAGGATTACGATATCTTCCCCGTAAGCGGAGAGCACATCGCTGTAAGCCTGCACCGGCATATCCCGGAAGGTGCGGTTTCTGACAAATCCGTCGGAGGCAAACACACCGGTGATATGGATTCCCCGGGCGGCGCATACATCAATGATTTTATCTCCGCCGTTGCCTGTGCCGTACAGGAAGATGGATCTTTTTTCGGCGGCAAGGCTGTCCCAGAGGGAAGGGACGTTCCATCGTTCCGGTATCATCGTCACAGCCCCAGTTCCTTCGCACGTTCTTCCAGACGGAGAAAACGCACGGCGTTGTTCCACAGGATGTCTTCTCTTTCACGCTCGGTCAGACCGGGGATGGCGAAGAACCGTTCCAGTTCCCCTGCCGGATTCTTGACAGGGTAATCGGTACCGAACATGACCTTTTCCGGGTTCAGGGCACGGATGATCTCACCCGCTCTTTCGGGCGTCAGATACCACAGAGCACTGGAGGTGTCGTACCATACCCGGTCGTTGCCCGCCAGATATTCGATGGCTTCTTCGGATGCCTTGTATCCCCCCAGATGGGCAGCCACCGCCTCCAGCTTCGGGAAGCATTCCAGCGCGTGCGCCAGCTTTTTCGGTTCGGAGAAACGGTACTGAGGGCGGTCGTCACCCATGTGCAGGTACAGCGGAATTCTGCCTTCCATGATCTCGTACAGGCGGAAAAGCCGTGGATCATCCACATCCACCCCCTGAATGTCCGGGTGGATCTTGATCCCCTGCAGACCCATGGCGATGGCACGGTTTACTTCGCCCTCAAAATCCTCGTAGTCCTGGTGCATACCGGCAAAGCCTACGGTCAGGTATCCCTGGGAACGGGAATGCTCTGCCAGTGCCGCAATGGAATCGTTTACTTTGGGAACCTGGTGGGGATTGGTGGCTACGGAAAAGAGCAGATACCCCTTTACGCAGTTGTCCGCCGCCTGTCCTTCCAGATCTGTGTATGTACCTTTTCCCTCGCAGACGAAATTGTAGAATGCGTTGAGGCTGACTACGGCTTTTTCCGAAATTTTTTCCGGATAGGTGTGGGTGTGTATATCAAATACTTTCATACGGATTCCCTTGATTTTTCGTGATTTATGTGATACAATACGGGTGAAAACCTATGTACCGAAGGAGTATTACAATGGACTGCTTATTCTGTAAGATCATCGCCGGGGACATTCCCTGCAAAAAGGTATACGAAGACGACAATATGCTGGCGTTCCACGACATCGCACCGGAAGCACCTGTGCACGTACTGGTGATCCCCAAGTGCCACATCGGCTCCATGGACGAAGTGAATGAAGCGAACAGCGGCGTGGTAGCAAAGATTTTTGAAAAGATTCCGGAAATTGCAAAGATGGCAGGTGTGAAGAACGGCTACCGTCTGATCTCCAACTGCGGTCCCGATGCAGGACAGAGTGTGATGCACCTGCATTTCCACATCATCGGCGGTACCGAACTGCCCCTGCACGTATTCCCGGATCAGGAATAATCACCGGCAGAAAAGCAAAATGGGAGAGCCTGCGCCCTCCCGTTTTTTTATTTTACGAATTCGTGGTAGATGGCGGACAGGGCCTTTTCAAAATCTTCTTCCACCACACCGATGATGATGTTCAGCTCAGAGGAACCCTGGTCGATCATGCGGATGTTGACACCGGCTTTGCCGCAGGCATTGAACACACGGGCGGCAGTCCCCTTTGCCATAACCATGCCCCGGCCTACAACGGCAACCAGTGCCAGACCGTCATCGATGGATACGGAATCCGGTTCTACCAGAGAATTGATGCGGTTTACGATCCGGTCACGGCAGTGTTCCAGCTCGGCGGTGTTCAGAACCACGCTCATGGTGTCAATGCCGGAGGGCAGATGCTCGAAGGACATACCTTCGTTTTCGATGGCTTCCAGAACCTTCCGTCCGAAGCCCCGTTCAGCGTTCATCATGGCCTTTTCCACGGTCACAACGGAGAAGCCCTTCTTGCCGGCCACACCGGTGATGATGGATTCGGTATCGTACTTGTCGGTGCTGGATACGATCATGGTGCCGGGATCGGAGGGATTGTTGGTGTTCCGGATGTTTACCGGAATCCCTGCGAAACGAACCGGGAAGATGGCATCTTCGTGGAGTACGCCTGCGCCCATGTAGGACAGCTCACGCAGTTCCCGGTAGGTGATGATCTCGATCCCCTTGGGATTTTCCACGATCCGGGGGTCAGCCATCAGGAAGCCGTTCACGTCGGTCCAGTTTTCATAGATGTCTGCGTTTACCGCTCTTGCCACGATGGAGCCGGTGATGTCGGAACCGCCCCGGGAGAAGGTGCGGATGGTGCCGTTGGGCATGGAGCCGTAGAAGCCGGGGATCACGCCGGTTTCATGCTTTGCCAGCTCGGCGGTCAGCAGATTGTGGGAGGTTGCCGCATCGTATACGCCGTTGTCGGCGAACCGTACAAAGGGAGCGGGATCGATGAAATCATACCCCAGATAAGCGGCAAGGATCATACCGTTCAGGTATTCCCCACGGCTGGCGGCATAGTCACGACCTGCATGGTGGGCGATGGCCCATTCGATGTGGGTGTATTCTTCGTCCAGATTCAGGGAGAGTCCCAGCCCTTCGATGATCTGGTTATAGCGTTCACGCACACCTGCAAAAATATCGGTGATGTCTTCGCCTCTGGCGGATACGTTGTAGCATTCGTACAGCATATCGGTGACTTTGGTGTCCCCGCTGAACCGCTTGCCGGGGGCGGAGGGAACCACAAAACGGCGGCTCTCTTCGGCGGTGATAATGTCTTTTACTTTCTTGAACTGTTCAGCACTGGCAAGGGAGCTGCCGCCGAACTTGACTACTTTGATCTGTCTTTCCAACTTCTTCATCCTCATCATGTCATATAATGGGTATACTCTGCAATACTATAATTATATGGATAAAAGCGCCGGTTGTCAATGGAAACATTCCACGGAGATATATGGTATATGTATACGAAAACAGGGCGTTTCCCACAATGTGAGGGGGCGGATTTGGTGGGATATAAACAGGAATTCTGCGGAATCGGACGGCAGGGGAAGAGAGTGGTGTATAATTATACGGAAGAAACGTGCCTGCCGCAGGAAGACGGTTGACAGTGTGACGGAAAAAAGGTATAATATAGAGAAAATACAGGAATTCTATCAGAAGGGATCTACCACATGACATATAACACTATATTCTCCCCCGCCCGCATTCTGCTGCCCAAGGCTGAGACCACCGATGACTGGCAGAAATGGGCAGTGATCGCCTGCGACCAGTTCACCTCCCAGATGGAGTACTGGAACGACTGCGTTGCCCTGATCGACGGCGGAACATCCGCTTACGACTACATACTGCCGGAGGCGTATCTGAATACCGATAAAGAAGCCGCACACGGGGCAGAGATTGATGCCAATATGAAAAGCTTCGATGCCGCTTCCATGAATACCTTTGAGGGCATCGTGTATCTGGAACGGACCCTGCCCGACGGAGCCGTGCGCCACGGCATGGTGGGCAAGATCGACCTGGAAGCCTACAGCTATGCGAAGGATTCCCGCTCTCCCATCCGGGCAACGGAAGCTACCATTCTGGAACGGATCCCCCCCAGACAGAAGATCCGTGCCGCCGCCGCCATTGAGCTGCCCCACATTCTGGTGCTCATCAGCGACAAGCCGGAGGACGGGATATTCGCCTCTCTGGCGGAAGCAAAAGCGGATCTGCCGGTACTGTATGATTTTGATCTGATGCTGGGCGGCGGTCATATCTGCGGCTATGGGGTGGAAGGTGCTGTGCTGGATGCCCTGATGGCAAAGCTGACCGCTTATGAAGCAAAGAATGCCGGTGGTGTTGTGTATGCCATGGGGGACGGGAACCATTCTCTCGCTTCCGCCAAAGCGCACTACGAAGCACTGAAATCCCAGCTGGGCGAAGAAGCCGCCAAAGCCCATCCGGCACGGTACGCACTGTGCGAGATCACTGCACTGGAAGACGATTCTCTGGTGTTTGAGCCCATCTACCGGATCCTGCTCCACTGTGATGCGGCGGATGCGGCGGCAAAGCTGGCGGAAGTTACAGCTCCCGGTGCCGGGGAACAGACTGTGACCGTCTGCGTCGGCGGCAGGGAAGAAGTACGTCACTTTACCGCTCCCACCCATGCCCTGACGGTGGGTACCCTGCAGGATTTTGCCGATGGCTATGTCAAGACACACCCCGGTGTGGAATGCGATTACATCCACGGGGAAGAGGATCTGCGGATGCTGGCAAAGGAAGAAGGACGGGTAGGGTTTATCTTTGATTCCCTTGCCAAAGCGGATCTGTTCGGATACGTGGACAGACACGGTACCACACCCCGGAAGACTTTCTCCATGGGGGAAGCCCGGAGCAAACGGTATTATCTGGAAGCGAGAGTTATCAGGTAAAACGCAAAACTGCATAAAACGAGGTTCCTATGCTTCTCACAAGTCTTCTTACCGCTCTGCCGGAAGCTGTCGTTACGGGCACGCCGGAAGGGCTGGAAATACAAAATATTGAATATGATTCCCGGAAAACCGGACCGGAAACCGGGTTCGGCAGCCGGTCGCTGTTTGTCTGTATGCCCGGTGCCCGGCTGGACGGTCATGATTTTGCTCCGGCTATGTATGAAAAGGGCTGCCGTGTCTTTCTCTGTGACCGGAAGATGGATCTGCCGCCGGATGCGGTACAGATTCAGGTGGAAACACCCCGCCGGGCTCTGGCACTGCTGTCTGCTGCCTTTTACGGGTATCCCGCAAGGGAAATGCAGATCATCGGTATCACCGGCACCAAGGGGAAAACCACCACGGCCATTCTGCTCTCCGGGATCCTTTCGGAAAACGGGATTCCCTGCGCCTACATCGGTTCCAACGGTATCGACATCGGGGAAGAGCATTACGAAACGGTCAACACCACCCCCGAAAGTCATGAACTGCACCGGTATTTCCGGAAAATGCTGGACGTCGGATACCGCCATGTGGTGATGGAGGTTTCCTCCCAGGCACTGCACACCTGGCGTGTCCATGGGATTTCTTTTGACACCTGCCTGTTCACCAATCTGGGGGAGGATCACATCAGTCCCAGCGAACATCCCAGCTTTGCGGACTACATGGACTGCAAACGGCGGCTGTTCTTTGACTACCCCTGCCGTCATATCGTCACCAACGCCGATGATCCCCACTGGCAGACTGTTTCCGGCAATCCCGATGTGCCTACCCTGACCTATGCCATCGATGCCCGTACACCGGTGGATTTTGCCGCCTCGGATATCCGTCCTTTCCGCAGTGATACGGCACTGGGGATCGAATTCGACTGCGTGCAGGAGGGACGGCGGATTCCCGTCAGACTGCGCACCCCGGGGGATTTCAGCGTGTACAACGGTCTGTGTGCCATTGCAGCCGCCTCCCTGTACGGTGTTACCCCGGAAGCCTGCGCAAAGACCCTGTACCGAATGTCCATCAAAGGCCGGTTTGAGATTGTGGACGCCCTGCCCGGCGTGACATTTCTGGTGGACTATGCTCACAACGGCATGAGTCTGGAAAATGCCCTGACCGAACTGCGGAAATATGATCCCACCCGGCTGATCTGCCTGTTCGGTTCCATCGGCGGACGTGCCCAGAACCGGCGCCGTGAGCTGGCGGAAACTTCCGGACGACTGGCGGATATTTCCATCATCACCAGCGATAACCCCGACAGAGAGCCGCCGGAGGACATCATCCGGGAGATCCTGTCCTGGTTTGATCTGTCCCGTCCCCACTATGTTTTCCCGGATCGGGAGGAAGCTGTCCGGGCTGCGGTACAGATGGCACGTCCCGGCGACATTGTTCTGCTGGCGGGAAAGGGACACGAAACCTACCAGATCGTAAACGGTGTCAAAGAGCCCTTCTCGGAAAAAGCCATTCTTTTAGACGAGGCGGCTCTGGTGAGAGAAAAGCTGACCCTGTAAAACCGAAAACCTGCCGATATCTGATCCGTTTCCGGGTCGTACCGACAGGTTTCTTTGTTTTTTCTATATGTTTTCAAAATGTTTTCAAAACCGGTGTGAGGAATACTCTCTGTCCACCGTCACCACCAGATGATAGCCGTCTCCCAGTACCCGGCGGGATTCCTCCCGGAGGGCATCTACCAGCTCTTCATCGGTGAGAGGCATCTCATGACTCACCGCCACATCAAAAATCAGGTTGGTGTGGGTGATGCCGAACACCGCCCGGAAGTCGTGCATGGATACCGGAGAGGAGTATTCCCCGGCGATCTCCGCTACCACATCCTGAATATGTCCTCGGAGGTGGTTTACCTGGTTGTTGGAATAGCACACCGGATCCAGATGGATCACCAGATGGATGTTCCGGTCTCTGGCGAAATCCGCTTCGATGTTGTCGATAATATCATGGGACATCATGATATCCTGTTCCGCATCCATTTCCAGATGGACGGAAGCGAAATACCGGTCCATGCCGTAGTTGTGGATCACCAGATCGTGGATCCCCATGACGCCGTTGTAGCCCCGCAGAGCACCGATGATCTCCATCACCAGTTTCTTGTCCGGCGGTGCGCCCAGAATGGTGTTGACCCCTTCCAGGATCAGCTTCACGCCCATGATGAAAATGTATACCGCAATGGCGCATCCCAGTACCGCATCGGTTTTCGGTCCGGTAACAGGGGTGAGAAGCATACCCACCACAACGGCCAGAGAGGCAAATACGTCTCCGATGCTGTCTGCCGCAGAGGCGCGCAGAGAGGAAGAATCGATCCGTTTGCCTACCGTGCGGTAAAATACCGCCAGCCCCAGTTTGATCAGAATGGAAACCGCCATGACGGCGATCACCAGACCGGACTGCTGCAGGCTTTCCGTTTCGCCGAACAATCCGCCGAAGGAGCCGGTAAACAGTTCAATCCCCAGCACCGTTACCAGAATGGCGATGCCCAGCGAACAGAGGCTTTCCATCCGGGCGTGTCCGTAGGGATGCTCCTTGTCCGGGGGCTTGGCGGCAAACCAGTACCCCAGGAACACCAGAATGGAGGAGGCGGCATCGGTGATGTTGTTTACAGCATCCGCAATGACTGCCATACTGCCCGAGAGAAGCCCGGCGGTCAGTTTCAGGGCAAACAGCAGTACATTGACCCCGATCCCCACAATACCTGCCCGGCGTCCCAGTGTCAGCTTCTGTTTGGCTGTATATTCTTTCTTCGTTTCGGTCATAAATCCCCCGCAGAACTTATTTGATGGTGCAGATCAGTTCCATGCCATAAGGCAGTTCCTCGATCCAGTGACACAGCGTATGCCATTCCGGCAGTTTATGGTTCCGTCTGGCATAGTATATGTTGATCAGGTTCTCATAATTCAGGCTGCAGGTGCGCATCTGGTTGAAGGAGGTGGGCAGAAGCTGGATCATATCGTCCCATGCCGCTCTGTCCTTGGTTTCCACGAATACCTGCCGTCTTTCTTCCAGCACGGCGATCACCTGATCCAGACAGGAAAGGGCAGCGGGAGTCATCCGTTCGCAGGAAAAATCTTCCCGGGAAAAAGCCCTGGCGTGGATCTTGTGCATGGTGCTGCAGGAGTTGGCTACCGTCCCCACCTTGTAGGTGTCGTATTCCTTCCACCAGTACAGGGGTGCGGTGATGTCCACGGAGACAAAGATCTGACGCAGGAATTTGCGGTCGTCGCTGCCGGATTTTGCCAGGGTCAGTGCCAGCTTCATGTCCGCTTCGCCAATGATGTATCTGCCGTTTTCATCAAAATAACTGTCACTTTTTGCCCAGGAATTCATGGGGTTGCGCATACCCCGAAAAGCGTTGTCCATGTTCATGACGCTGGTGCGTTCCAGTGTGATCATAATGTTACCTTAATATATCTGTATATATTTCCTTTTCCGTGAAGATAACGAAAACAGCACACCAAACGGTATGCCGCATCGTTTACTACCATATTATAACACAGCAGACCTCCTCCGTCAATTCCTCCGGCTAAATTCACCGGAAGAAAACCCGATCACTCCTGTGTCACTCTCCCATCCCCCGACAGGTCAATGGGCTTGCCAAGATACGTGGGATCTGCATCGAACCATACGGCAAGCACATCCTTCACCCGGGCAGCCGCTTCTCTGATATCCCGCATACGCTGTCCCCGGTAGCTGCGCAGATCCGCAGACATACCCACAGCCTCCAGACCCAGAGCATCCGCAATGTACAGTGCCCGGTGCAGGTGGTATTTCTGGGTTACGATCACCACACGCTGTGCACCGAACACTTCCTTTGCCCGGACAAGGGATTCATAGGTGGAAAATCCCGCATGATCCAGAAATACGTCTTGTGCCGGAACGCCGTCCTCCAGGGCAATGTCCAGCATACAGGCAACCTCATTGTAATCCGCCTGCCCGTGATCCCCGCTCATGAGCAGTTTAGGGGCAGTGCCGCTTCTGTACAGCGCAAGCCCTGTCTGTACCCGGTCGCAGAGCATATCCGAGGGGGTACCGTCCGGTCTGACCCCTGCGCCCAGCACCAGTATGCAGTCTGCCCCGCCCTCCGGTTCCTGTACCGAGCAGATCCGGTCTTCCGTACTTTTTACAACATACAGGTTGACAAGACCCACGGTCAGAAGTCCGAGAACCCCCAGGATTCCGATGACCCGCAGCAATCCTGTAAGC
Source organism: Clostridia bacterium (assembly GCA_017560565.1). Taxonomy (GTDB): domain Bacteria; phylum Bacillota; class Clostridia; order Oscillospirales; family CAG-272; genus UMGS1696. Next base: position 23,754 of record JAFZET010000068.1, read on the forward strand.
CGTGTTTTCGGTTTACTTTTCTTCATTGTGTTTGTCGTCCGCCGTTTCCGCACGTTTCCGGTTCCGTTCCGTCAGCTTCCGCTCGGAGCGTTTCCACAGTATCCGGCCCACCAGAACCATACCGCCGATCACGACGATCCAGATGGCGAAGTAGGGCAGGGAAGAGACAAACCAGACGGCAAAATCCCCGGCATCATCCGCAATGTCCTCGCAGTTTTCCTTCAGATCCTCCGCAATCCGCTCCCCGATGGTCAGCTCTGCGGGAGGAACCGTTACCTTTTCCACTTCGTCCACAGTCAGATACACGGTGCAGTAGGAGATCAGATCGTCATACCGGCGCATCCGGGACTTGTAGCTGTCCAGCTGGTACTGTACTTCCGTGACCCGGCTCTGTACCGTGATCACATCGTCCAGATTCTCGCACTTCTCCAGAATGGAAAGCAGGGTGGCGTGCTCCGTTTCCAGTGCCCGGATCCTGGCTTCCACATCGGTGTATTCCATGGTCACATCCTGTACGCTTTCGCTCCGGTAGGTGACGTTCCCCAGTGCGGAAACGGTGGACAGAAAGGCGGTATACCGGTTTTCCGGTACCCGGATGGTGTAGCTGCTCCAGCGGTTGCCTCTTTCCGCACTGCCGTTTGTTTCCCCGTTCTGGACATACCCGCCGTGGGTGGCGATCTGCTTATCCAGTGCGGCGATGAAATCGTCATAGGCTTTGGTTTCCACGTTCAGATTGGCGTTGCGGATCAGCTTGCGGTTGGACAGATCGTTTTCCGCCGTGACGCTTTCTCCTTTTGCCGTGGAAGACGTGGTCACTTTGTCCGTCACGGCTTCCATTTCCATGGGGGCTTCCATGTCGGCATATACGTCGGCATAATAGTATTTCCCGTCGCTGTCCGATGCCATGGTCTCTCCGGACGCACCGCAGCTGGTCAGAAGCAGACAGCATGCCGCAAATACCAGAGCCGTTTTTCTCGCTTTTTTCATATAGACCTCCTTATCCGTCTGCCGGATGGATATGATTTTCCACGGTGGGATCCCTTCTGCAGATTGGACGACAGAAGACGCCGGTTTGTTCCCGTTTTTCACAAAATAATTCTGAAAAATGTTTATATTCCTGCAGGATTTTCGGGAAAATTCTGTAAATTTCACCATTTTCACATATAAATAATATAAAAACTGCATTGACAAACCATTTTCTCTGCGGTATAATGAACGCATATATTATTTTATTTTTCTGCCGGAATCTTCGGCAAAAGAGAGGTAACTTATGAACAGAGTTTATAATTTTTCCGCAGGTCCTTCCATGCTTCCCCTGCCCGTGCTGGAAAGGGCAGCCGCTGAGCTGGTGAATTACGGTGAAGCCGGTATGTCCGTTATGGAAATGAGCCACCGTTCCCCCGCTTATGAAGCCATTATCCAGAAGGCTGAAGCCGATCTGCGCAAGCTGATGAACGTACCGGATAACTATAAGATCCTGTTCCTGCAGGGCGGCGCATCCACCCAGTTTGCCGCTGTTCCCCTGAACCTGATGACCGGCGGCAAGGCTGACTACGTTCTGTCCGGTCAGTTCTCCACCAAGGCTTATAAGGAAGCCCAGAAGTATGGTGACGCAAAGGCTATCGCTTCCTCCAAGGAAGAAAACTTCACCGTGATCCCCGAAATCACCGCCGACATGGTTCGTCCCGACGCTGACTATGTTCACGTTTGCTACAACAACACCATCTACGGCACCAAGTTCCCCGCCGTTCCCGATACCGGTAATGTTCCGCTGGTAGCCGATATGTCCTCCTGCATCATCTCCGAACCTGTTGACGTTTCCAAGTTCGCCGTAATCTATGCAGGCGCACAGAAGAATATGGCTCCCGCAGGTCTGACCGTTGTCATCGTAAGAGAAGACCTGCTGGGCAAGGCAAGACCTGAAACCCCCTCCATGCTGGACTGGCAGCTCATGGCTGAAAACGATTCCATGTACAACACACCTCCGTGCTACTCCATCTACATGGCAGGTCTGGTATTTGAATGGATCCTGTCCATCGGCGGTCTGGAAGAAATGGAACGGATGAATAAGGAAAAGGCAGCCCTGCTGTACGATTATCTGGATTCTCAGGACTACTATATCGCTCCCGTGAAGAAGGAATACCGTTCCATGATGAACGTAACCTTCGTAACCGGCAACGAAGACCTGGATAAGAAGTTCCCCAAGGAAGCCGAAAAAGCCGGTCTGATGAACCTGAAGGGTCACCGTTCCGTAGGCGGTATGAGAGCCTCCATCTACAACGCCATGCCCAAGGAAGGCATCGAAGCCCTGATCGCTTTCATGAAGGACTTCGCCGAAAAGAACCCGAAGAACTAATTAAGAAGTAAGAATTAAGAAATAAGAATTACAGCGTTCAGCCGGAGATTCAAGAGAGCAGACAGCGGTAAACTTGGTGTTACCTTCGGTAAACCCGGTATTACCTTCGGTAAACCGTGTATTCTCCAAAGGTGTTTGACCGCTCACCCCGGTATTCGACTTCGTCGAAACCGACAGCCCAAACAAAGCGGAGCGCAGCCGCTGATTTCTCCTCTCTCCGGGCAGGCACTCTCCTACCAAGCCCGAACAGCCCGCCACCGTGCGTCACGGCTTCCAACTCGGCATGGCTCGGCCTGCACCGTACAAAACCGCTGTAAAATGTTTAAAGTTTTTCTCACCCAACCTTGTTGGGTGTGGCTTTATTTCAAAAAGCCGCGTATCTCCTTCCGTACGTCTTGTACTACCAAATCTCTATAACAGAAAGAGAAAAAGCCATGAAAAAGATTCAGCTGCTCAATAAGATCGCAAAGTGCGGTACCAATATTTTCGGTTCCGTGTATAATGTAGGCGAATCCGTAGAAAATCCCGATGCCATTATGGTGCGTTCCGCTGTGATGCACGATATGGAATTCGGTGCAAACCTGAAGGCTATTGCCAGAGCCGGTGCGGGCGTGAATAACATTCCGCTGGATAAGTGCGCAGAAGCCGGTATCGTTGTGTTCAACACCCCCGGTGCCAATGCGAACGGTGTTAAGGAACTGGTAATCTGCGGTATGCTGCTGGCCTGCCGTGACGTTGTGGGCGGTATCGACTGGGTGAAAGCCAATGCCGATGACGCAGACATCGCCAAGAAGGTAGAAAAGGAAAAGTCCAAGTTTGCCGGTACCGAAGTAGCCGGTAAAACCCTGGGCATCATCGGTCTGGGTGCCATCGGCGGTCCTCTCGCCAACGCTGCTGTAGCACTGGGCATGGACGTTCTGGGCTGCGACCCCTATATGTCCGTTGACGCCGCATGGAAGCTGTCCCGCTCCGTACACAAGGCTGACACCAGAGAAGAAATCTTCGCCAAGGCCGATTTCATCTCCCTGCACACTCCTCTGATCGAAAATGCAGACCCCAAGATCAGCACCAAGCACATGATCAACAAGGAAACCATCGCCATGATGAAGGACGGCGTAATCATCCTGAACTTCGCCCGTGACGCTCTGGTTAACGACGACGATCTGGAAGAAGCTCTGAAGTCCGGTAAGGTTCGCAAGTACGTAACCGACTTCCCGAATGCACGTACCGCTGGTATGGAAGGCGTAATCGCCATCCCCCATCTGGG
>JAFZET010000011.1 GCA_017560565.1 Clostridia bacterium
CAACCAGAGAATTTGCCAGCGTAATGGCTTCATTGTATTCCCGCTGGTCTTCGATGATGTTTACATCCAGCCGTTCCTCGGTACGGATTTCCATGTCATAGATGGCATCGTTCAGCACTTCGCCGGTGGCTTCCTCTTTGGTGATCTTGCAGTAATCGTTGTAATAGCTGGTCAACAGGTTGAAGTCTTTGCCGCCGAAGGTCAGATCGTCCGGAATATCGGGCTTTCTTTCGGTTTCGACGGGTTCTGTCTGGACAGCGTCTGTGGCGGCAGGGGTTTCTTCTACTTCCACTGTACTGCCGCAGGAGGTCAGCAGAAGAAGGAGGGCGAGTGCGATGGTAATGTGTTTTTTCATACATACGTCTCCTTTATAATGAATAGTTTTCTATATGGTTTTCAGTCCGGTTTTTCCGACGGATGAACAACGGTTTTCCGCAGCTGTGATATGCTGTATCCCTTGATTTTCCTGAACAGACGGCTTACATAGTTGGGATCGTACAGTCCCACCTGCGCGCCTGCCTGCCGGACATCCAGTCCCGTTCGCAGAATCAGCTCTTCCACCCGCCGGATCCGCACATTGTTGATATATTCCACCACGGTCTGTCCCACAATATCGGTAAACAGGTGGCTCAGATATCCCGGGGATATATCCAGATGGTCTGCCACATCGGCGATCCGTATGGGCATGGCAATGTTGGCGGCAATGAAATCCTGTGCTTTCTTGACATACCACATCTGCCCCGTGACCTGCTCTTTCTGCTGACCCAGCTGATACAGAACGGACAGCTTTCCCATGATCTCCCACAGCATTCCTGTTGCCAGAGGGGAGGTGTTATATGCGGTATGCTGGATTACCAGCTGTTCCAGAAGGGGCAGAATGGGATTTTCATCTTTTCCGAAAGACAGTACGTGCGGCAGAATCAGCCCGCCGCTCACAGCATGGGTGTACTCTATCAGACAGCTCACGGTGATATGTTCATGGTATCCCTGCCAGAAATGGTGCCGGGGACGTTCAAACAGGGTACAGATCACGCTGTTTTCGGGAACGGAAATCTGCTGACCGTTGTCCGGATAACAGATCTCACAGCCCCCACGCAGAACACAGGCAATCTCTATACATTTTCCCTGTTCGGCAGGAAAATGTATATCGTAATGGTGGGTGCCGAATCTGTGTGCAAAATGAATCTGGGGCATGGAATAAAAATATAGTTTATACTCTATCATTTTCGCCCCCCTTTTTTTGGTTTCTTTGTGTATAATATATCAGATTCTCTGTCTGATTGCAAGCCTTCGTCTGAAATCCATAGCAGATATGTCCAGATTTCTCCGAAAAGTATATAGACAAATTACCGGTTTCCTGTTATACTGGTATCGGTACAGCAAAACACCATTCTCCCACTCAAGGAGGTATCCTACATGAAACATCTGCCGCTTCTGAAAGAGGCTATCCGATCCGCACCCGCCGGGGACTATTGTCATACCGATCTGATCCGGTTCCGTTCCTTCCGTACAAATTTCGGCAAGACCCCGCTGACAGCCGGTGCGCTGGCACAGAGAGCATGGTTTGAAAACTATCCCGTTTATGTTTACGAATGTGACCGGATCGCCGGTTCCCGCCATGGGAATTATGTATCCGGCTATGATCCCAAAGAACTGAATAAAGCCAGGGGCATCTGCGGTTCCTACGGGTATCTGGGCTTCTGGACCAACTCCGACCATTTCGCCCCCGGCTACGACCGGTTTCTCCGGGACGGGATCTGCGGCACCATGGCACGGATCGACGAATCCCTGCTGGTACACCGGAACGATCCCGACAAGGTGGAATTTCTCAAAGCACAGAAAGAAGTACTGACCGGATTCTCCGCATTTGTCCGTCGGCACAGCGAAGCCGCACTGGAAGCCGCCGCCCGCACCGACAACGAAGAATACCGGAAGGAGCTTGCCGCCCTTGCCGCCGATCTGGCATACGCCGCATGGGAGAAGCCTGTCACCCTCCGGCAGGCACTGAATCTGGTGTGGCTGATTCATCTTTCCTTCCTGTTCCAGAACAAATACGCCATGGCGCTGGGGCGAATGGATCAGTATCTGTATCCCTACTATAAAAACGACATTGCCGCAGGGCGGATCACAGACGAAGAAGCAGAAGATCTGTTCGGGTGTACCTTTATGAAGATCGTGGAATACGGCCACGGCGACACGGTGAACATCTGCATCGGCGGCGTGACACCGGAGGGGGACGAAGGGATCAACGAGCTGTCCTATATCATCCTCCATGCCGTACGGGACTGCAATGTGCCCGGTCCCAATCTGTCCGCCCGTCTCCACGAAGGGATGCCCGACCGGTTCCTGGACGAATGTCTGCAGGTTATCGGTACGGGACTTGGCTATCCGGCACTGATGAACGACCGGGTGAACATCCCCGCCCTGCAAAGACACGGATACGCACCGGAGGACGCCAGAGACTACTGCTTCGTGGGATGCATCGAAAACTTTATCCCCGGCAAACAGCCCGCCTGGTCGGACGGACGGTTCAATGTGCCCCATTTCCTGGAAGCGGTGTTCCATCGGGGGATTTCCATGGTGGATCAGGGGTATCTGGGTATCGATACCGGTGCAGTGGAAGATCTTGCTACCATGGACGATTTCATGAAGGCTTTTGAAGCCCAGGTTGCCTATGCCGCCAGTGAGTATGTGACCATCTTCAACAACGAAAACGGACGCTATAACTACCGCCACTATGCACAGCCCTTCATGTCCCTGTTCTGCGACGACTGTATCGCCAGAGGGATGGATATCAACTGCGGCGGTGCCCGGTATTTCTCGGTACACGGCGCAGGCTGCATGGGCATCGGCACCATTGCAGACTCTCTTGCCGCTGTGGAAAAGGTGGTATACCTTGATAAAAAATGCACACTCGCCGAACTGCGGGATGCACTGACCGCCAATTTTGAAGGGTATGAGTCCCTGCGTGCCCTGCTGCAGAACGCACCCAAGTACGGCAACAACGATGATTTCGTGGACAAATACGCCGTCTGGTACGTGGAATATCTGGACAAGGTATTCTCACAGTACAAGACCCGTGACGGCGGCGTGTTCTATACCGCCATTGCCAGCAATACCCAGAGCGTTTCCGCCGGACACATCACCGGTGCCACCCCCGACGGACGGCTGGCAGGGGTTCCCCTGTCCGATGCTGCCTCTCCCACCTACGGTGTGGACAGAAACGGTCCCACGGCGGCATTCCTCTCCCTGTGCAAACCGGACTACCGTCTGGTATCCTGCGGTACGGTGGTCAACCAGAAATATACCCCCGATATGCTCAGCGATCCGGTGAAGCGTGCCGCCCTGACCGCTGCCATTCAGGTGTATTTCAGCAAAGGGGGGCAGGAAGTGCAGATCAACTGCGTATCCCGTGAAGTGCTGAAGGACGCCATGGCTCATCCGGAAAACTACGGCGGTCTGATCGTCAGAGTATCCGGATTCAGTGCGTACTTTACGTCCCTGGCAAGAGATGTGCAGGAGGATATCCTCCATCGGACAGAGCACGCAGAGATCAGCTGAAAAAGCCTCCGGAGCGTGCGTTATATACATCAATGATGAACTGTAAAGGATAAAAAACATGAAAAAGACTGCAAAATGTGCTGTGTTTGCGGGACACAATGTTCCGTTTGAAGTGAGAGAATATCCCGTGACCACCCCGCCTGCCGGATACGGTGCTTCCGAACTGCTGGCCAGCGGCGTCTGCGGAACAGACCTGCATATCCACACCGGTCGTCTGGGCGGAGAAGCCGAAACCATCATCGGTCACGAGTTCGTGGGTCGTCTGGTGGCCTGCGATCCGGCGGAAGCTGCCGAATACGGTCTGCAGATCGGGGATAACGTGATTGCCGACATCGCAGTACCCTGCGGGGAATGCCCCCTGTGCCTGACCGGTGACGACGCCAACTGCGTGAAGATGCAGTGCACCAACGAAGACCATGTGGATCACGCCCCCCATCTGTTCGGCGGCTATGCGGAAGTGAACTATACTCCCCTGTCCAACCTGCTGAAGATTCCGGAAGGGCTGAATCCCCGGATGGTATGTACCTTCGCCTGCCCCGGTCCCACCGCTATCCATGCCTTCTCTCTGGCAAAGCGGGCAAACATTGACGTCCTGTCCATGAAGACTGCCGTGGTACAGGGTCTGGGTCCTGTGGGTATGTTTGCAGCTATGTGGCTGTGCGCCATGGGCGTGGAAAACGTGTACGCCATCTCCGTGGGCACCAATCCCGTCCGGGAAAAGCTGGCAGTGGACTTCGGCGTAAAGAAGGTGTTCCGTCTGGGTCAGGACGCCACGGAAGAAAGCCTGACGGCTGAACTGATGGAAGTGACCGGCGGACTGGGCGTGGATCTGGTCTTTGAAGCCTCCGGTGCGCCTGCTGCCATTCCGGTGGGTCTGAGCCTGCTGCGGAACCGTGGCGTGTATCTGGTACCCGGTCAGTACTCCAACCACGGCGATATCGCCATCTCTCCCCAGCTGATTACCTTCAAGGCCCTCCAGATTCTGGGTTCCTCCCAGTATTCCATGGTGGATGTCCGGGAATATCTGGCGTTCCTTGCTGAACATACAGAACTGCATGAAAAGATTCTGGCTCTGGGCACAGGCTACACGGTGGAAAACGTGAACAAGGCCTTTGAAGATGCCTACGCCGGCAAGAACATCAAGACCATGCTGGTTCCGGAAGCATAAACCGGACGGCAAACGGGACAACTGAAAAAATCCCCCTGCGGCTGTAGGGAGATCAAAAAAAGAATGGCTCCGTCATAGTAACGAAGCCATTTTTTATTTAGATATTTGTATCTGCTCTTACTTCAGAGCGATAGCAGCCTTTGCCTTGGCGGCGATGGAAGCAGCGTCCAGACCGAAGTAGGAAACCAGTTCCTTGGCGGGACCGGAACGACCGAATACATCCTGTACGCCTACGCGCAGAACGGGAGTGGGCTTCTTTTCTGCCAGACATTCGCAGACAGCACCACCCAGACCACCGATGATGTTGTGTTCTTCGCAGGTAACAACAGCACCGCAGCGGGCAGCTTCAGCAACCACCAGTTCTTCGTCCAGAGGCTTGATGGTGGAGATGTTGATTACGGAAGCGGAGATGCCTTCGGCAGCCAGCAGTTCACGGGCAGCCAGAGCCTGTTCTACTTCGATACCGGTAGCGATCAGGGCAACGTCGTCGCCGTCAGCCATCTTCACGCCCTTGCCGATCTTGAATTCGTAATCGTCGCCGAAATAGGTGGGAACGGCCATTCTGCCGAAACGCAGGTAAACCGGACCGTCGTGTTCGATGGCAGCCTTTACAGCCAGTCTGGCTTCGGTGTCATCGGCGGGGTTCAGGATTACCATACCGGGAATGGTACGCATCAGAGCGATGTCTTCGTTGCACTGGTGGGTTGCACCGTCTTCACCAACGGTAATACCGGCATGGGTAGCGCCGATCTTTACGTTGTTGTGAGGATAACCGATGGCGTTGCGGATCTGTTCAAAGGAACGACCGGCAGCGAACATGGCAAAAGTGGAAGCGAAGGGGATCTTGCCGCACAGGGACATACCAACAGCGGCGGCGATCATATTGTTTTCAGCGATACCGCAGTCGAAGAAACGATCCGGGAAAGCCTTCTTGAAAGTACCGGTCTTGGTAGCGGCAGCCAGGTCCGCATCCAGAACCACCAGATTCTTGTAAATAGCCCCAAATTCGGCAAGTG
>JAFZET010000069.1 GCA_017560565.1 Clostridia bacterium
AAATTAAAAAATTTTAAAAAAAGTTTAAAAAATTGCTTGACAACTTTCTTTTATATGAGTATACTAATCAAGCATCAATGCCGCGGGGTGGAGCAGTTGGTAGCTCGTCGGGCTCATAACCCGAAGGTCGCGTGGTTCAAGTCCAACTTCCGCTACCATGCATCTTATAAGGTGCAGTATTACACGATGATCAGGGGTTAAACGGCCCGTTGGTCAAGCGGTTAAGACACCGCCCTTTCACGGCGGTAACGCGAGTTCGATTCTCGCACGGGTCATAAGCAGTACAGAAATGTGCTGCTTTTTCTTTTTTCTGTCATGTCAAAGTGAAATGTCTGTACCTGTTGACGAACAATGCCCGATATGGTATAATCAGGCAAAAGGGGGAATGTGATTTGACGGAAACAACAAAACATATCTTCGAAAAGTATCAGATCCGCAAGACCGGAGCACAGAAAAGGGCATTCATTGCCTGTATCGAATCTCTGGCGCAGACATGGGGGTATTCCTGCCGGGTCGAAAAGGGCTGGATGGGCGCCGGAAATATTGTGATCGGAGATCCGGCAAAAGCAAAAGTTATATATACAGCACACTATGATACCTGTCCCAGACTGCCTTTCCCCAATTTCATAACCCCCGGACATTTTTGGATTTATCTGCTGTACCAGATTGCAGTTGTGATAGGATTTATGCTCCTGCCCATGGCGGCGTTTGTTTGTATTGTGCTGAGTCTGGCATCTGCTTTTGACTGGAACAGTGAGATTTCTGCCATGATTGCTGTGCTGGGCGGGTATGGAATCATGCTTATCTTCTCTCTGCTGATCCTGTTCGGTCCTGCCAACCGGCATACCGCCAACGACAACACCTCCGGTGTTACGGTGCTGACAGAACTCATGGAAGCCATGCCGGAAGAATACAGGGATGATGCGGCATATATTTTCTTCGATCTGGAGGAAATGGGGCTCTTTGGTTCCGGCGGATATGCAGCAAAGCATAAGAACGAAATCAAAGGAAAACCGGTAATCAATTTCGACTGTGTTTCCGATGGGGAAACCATTCTTCTGGCTGTACAGAAACGGGCGGCGGCATACATGGATACGCTGGAGAAGGCTTTTGTACCTACGGAAACGGTTTCCGTAGCGATTCGGAATAGGGGCGTGTTCTACCCGTCCGACCAGATGAATTTTCCCTGCGGTATCGGTGTGGCAGCACTGAAACGGACGAAACGAGGAAACATACTCTATATGAATCGTATCCATACAAACAGAGATACGGTTTACAGAGAGGAGAATATTGCTTATCTCAAAGGTTCTGCTGTGCGTCTGACAGCACTGCTGTAACACATAATGCTAAACGAAAACGGACCGAATTGTCATCGATCCGTTTTTTGTTTACAGATATTCATGATACAGACCTCGCAGACTTCTCTCATCCGCCTGTCCCGTTCCCCACAGAATCACGGCAACCTCCGTTATACCGCACTGTTTATAGGCTTCATATCGATGGTTTCCGTCGGTCAGAGTGAAACCCTCAGCAGTGTACTGCACAATCAGCGGCGGCAGATCAGCGTGACTGCGTATGGCATCTGCCAGTACGGACACCCGTCTATGGAATCCTTCAGCGTCTACCCGCCATTTCATAGTTTCTTCCGGTCCGCAGCACCGTGTAAACAGGTGCAGGGGCATTGTAACAGGCCCTATGTAAAACCGCTTCTCCAGTTTCAGACCGTCAGAGAAAGGTTGGTTGTGTCCGTCAGAGCAGAGATAGGCATGGATCCATTCCTCGATCCGTCCGGCTTCGGCAAAGGCTCTGGCGGTGGTCAGGGTTCTGTCGTAAGCAAGCATAAAACCTCCGTCAGCTGTGTACAGCCTGCAGCGCATGGATTTCTTCATCGGTCAGATATCGCCATTCTCCCGGCTGCAGGGTTTCATCCAGTGTCAGGGGACCGAACCGTACCCGTTTCAGAGAGGTGATCTCATTGCCGACCGCAGCAAACATTCGCTTGATCTGGTGGAATTTCCCCTCTGTGATGGTGATTTCTCCGTTCTGCGGATCCTCAAGCGATACGGAAGCCGGCTGGGATGTGAAATCTCCCAACTCCAGTCCCGATTCCATGCGGGTACGTGCGTCTTCCGTGAGGGGCAGAGCACAGGTGAACCGGTATGTTTTGGTAACATGATGCTTCGGGGATAGCCAGTTGTGAGCACCGGGACCGTCATTGGTAATGAGCAGAAGCCCGGTGGTGTCAATATCCAGCCGTCCGCACGGGAACATTCCAAGCCGGATACAGGACGGAGGAACCAGATCCATTACCGTGCGTCCTTTGTCCTCCGTGGCGCTGACATAGCCCTGGGGCTTGTGGAGCATGATGTACTGGTACTTGCTCCAGAACACGGGCTTTCCGTCGCAGAGTACAGAAGCCGTTTCGGCAATGTGACGGGAGGGATCTTTGACCACCGTCCCATCCACCAGAATCCTGCCGCTGCGGATGGCTTTGCCGGCTTCACTGCGGGAAAAGATCCCGGATTCACTGAGATATTTATCAAGACGCATAAAAACCTCCGAAGGAAAGTCTGTCACCAGGGAAAACCAGCAAGATACATGGCAGCCAGCACAGACCCCAGACAGAATAAAAAAATCAGACCGCTGATAAAACCGATCCGGAAGGAATTCCAGAATTTCATGAAAAAATGATACGCCCGCATAAAGTCCTCCATATCTTTGATACTGTCAGTATGGAGAAGGACAGTGCGGTTTATACAGTAAGAGAGGATCTCCTGCGGAATATTATAATCCATCGGGAGGATTCTGTCAAGAGCGCACAGAAAAAGGGACGCTTCCATGGAAACATCCCTTTTTTCTTATATGCTTTTCAGAGCTTATCTCTTCTTGGAAACAGCATAACCTGCAGCAGAAATGATAGCAGCAACAGCGGCGATCACACCCATATCAAAGGTCTGGGGAGCTGCGGCGATGTCTTCAACAACAACTTCTTCGGCTACGGGACCGGCAAGCTGTTCATCGGTCAGACCGATACCCTTGTAGATCTTGACATCCTTGTAGGTGGTGTTGATGGCAGCGTAGTGCAGACGGAACATTACACAAGCCTTGGAATCAGCCGTGATTTCGATGGGCTGTTCCTGCAGGAATACCCACTTGTCAACAACCAGGGTGTAAGCCTTAACGGTCTTGGCAGCGGTGTCGATTTCCTGCTTGATGGTGATGAACAGATCGCTGTCTTCATCGGCGTCCTTGATTTCGTAGATGTAGTCTACCATCTTGGAGCCGCCATGAGCGAAGGTACCGCGGCGATCATCGGTGCTGCCTTCAGCGTTGATGGTGTTGTGGTTGCTGTAGAAGTTGTATACACAGGGTCCGCCTTCGTCGGTGGAACCGCTGGTAACCATACCCAGACCAACAGAGTTGTTCTTACCAACTTCGCCGTTGGCACGAACCTTGTAGGTCAGAGTGTACTTTTCACCGTTCTGTACGCCCAGATCGTCCAGGTAGATACCCCATACGTTGTTCTTGTCTTCGGTGTTGTCAGCCTTGGAGTACATGGTAACGCCTGCACCGCCGTCGATTGCTTCATAAATAAAGCCGTCGTTTACGCCGAGAACCTTGTATCCTGCATCGGAGAAGTCTGCAGTATACAGCAGATCGCCGTCAGCTGCGTCGGCTGCGGATACAGCGGAAGCTGCAATGCATACGATCATCAGCAGGGAGAGGAGAGCAGAGAGAGTCCGTTTCATAATGCACCTCAAAAAATGATTTCCGGATATTGCGGAATGTAAATTTAACCGCATACATATACGATTATAAACACATTATAACACGCATTCTGTGTTGTGTCAACAAGTTTTGATAATTTTTTCACAGCATCCGAAAACCATCCAGCAGATTTCTATTGCACTTTTCCGGCAGATATGGTATAATATCCAATAGTTATACACTACCTGTATTGCGGTCTGCGCAGGGGGCAGAGGAGGAAAGGCATGACGGAACAGCAGAAAACAGTGGCGCTGGTCAGATGTACGGCTTATGCGGAAGATGAGGTATCCCAGGGTCTCCGGCGGATGCTTGAGGCGCTTGGATGTACCGGAGCGGACTTTTCCGGAAAACGGATCTGCCTCAAGCCCAATCTGGTGATGGCGAAAAAACCGGATGCCGCTGCCACAACCCATCCTGTGGTGCTCTCAGCACTGGCAAAGCTGCTTCTGGAACTGGGGGCTGCCGAGATTGTTGTAGCGGACAGTCCGGGAGGACCCTATGCGGCGCCCAGTGTGAATGTGGTCTACCGTGTGTGCGGTCTGGATGCTCTTTCGGCGATACCCGGCGTGCAGCTGAACGATACATATACATTCCGTGAAGTGACGCTTCCGGAGGGCAGAACCCTGAAATCCTGTTCTTTTCTGGATGCAGTGCTGGACTGCGATATGCTTATCAATGTGTGCAAGCTCAAAACCCACGGACTGACGGGGCTGAGCTGTGCGGTGAAGAATCTGTTCGGCATTGTGCCCGGTGTGGAGAAATTTGCCATGCACGCAACCTATCCGAAGATCGAAGACTTTTCTGATATGCTGGTGGACATTACGGAATTTGCCACAAGCGGCAGGGAATATCTGGCGGTCTGCGACGGCATACTGGGTATGGAAGGCAACGGTCCTACCCACGGCAGTCCGGTGGAAGCAGGTGTACTGATGGCTGCCCGTTCCCCCTATGCACTGGATGTGCTGGCAGAGCATATCATCGGATGCGGTATGCCGGTGGTGCATCTGGACAAGGCGGCAGAGCGCGGGCTCGTATGCCGGGATTGGCAGAAGATCACGGTTGTGGGAGATGAAGTACCCGGATATCATTTTACGCCTCCCGAAGCATCGGCTGGCCGGTTCTTGAAAAATCTTTCCGGGTTCATAGGCGGAAGACTGGCGGAAGCCTTTGCCGCAAAACCGAAAATTGATAATAAAACCTGCGTGGGCTGCGGGGTGTGTGAACGCTCCTGTCCGGCACACGCAATCAGAACAGAAGACACCGGAAACGGAAAACGGGCGGTGATCGCCTACAGTGGATGCATCAAATGCTACTGCTGTCAGGAGCTGTGTCCACATGGTGCGGTGCGGATCGGCAAAAATCCCCTGATCCGCTGGATTCACTGAGTTTTCCGGAAATCGGGTGTGAGGAAATTTATGACGGTAACAAAACAGGCGTATGCCAAAATCAATCTGTATCTGGACGTGATGGGAAAGAGACCGGACGGATATCATGATATCAAAAGCGTTATGATGCAGGTCAGCCTCTGTGACACGGTAACGGTGAGCCGGGACGGAGGAGAGGGCATCCGTATAGCGGACATGGGCGATGATCTTCCTGTGGGCGAAGGGAATATTGCCTACCGCTGTGCCGATGCGTTCCTGCGGTATTACGATCTCAGAGAGGGTGTTTCCATCCGGATCGATAAGCGTATCCCCATTGCAGCGGGACTGGGCGGCGGCAGTGCGGACGGTGCGGCGGTTCTGTCTGCCATGGCGGAGTTGTTTGCAGACACCATTCCCACGGATCTGGACACCCTGTGTGCCATCGGCAGTACCATCGGTGCTGATATTCCGTTCTGTGTGGTAGGCGGATGTGCCAGAACTCTGGGGATCGGTGACCGGATCACCCCCCTGGACTATGCGCCGGACTGTACGGTACTGCTTGCCAGAGATGGAAGCGGTATTTCCACTCCCCAGGCTTACCGGACGCTGGACAATACCTACGGGGAACGGCTGGCGGAGGATTTCGGCGATTTTGACGGGTTCCTTGCCTCTCTGGAAGCGGGGGATACGGTGCCGGCCTGTATGCGCAATACCTTTGAAGATGTGATCCTGCCCTGCCATCCGGAAGCCAGAGAGCTGAAAAGAAGGATGACAGAGGGGGGCGGCAAAGCCATGATGAGCGGCAGTGGTCCGTCGGTGTTCGGATTGTTTGCGGATGCGGCGGCAGCAGAAGCGGTATATCATTCGATTCTGGCGGATGGTGTGGAGGTGTATCTCTGCCGTCCTGTGTCCAGAGTCTGATAAAGGAACGGAAAGGAATACAGATCCATGGAAGAACTGAAAATTTACAAAGGCCGCGGGAAAGCGGAAATGCGGGATGAATTTCTGGATTTTATCAATCTGGTTTTCGGATTCAACGGCAATGACAAGGATTTCCTGAAGACTCTCCCCAAGCTGTACAAAGAGGAGTATGCCCCCTGCGAAAACAATTATGTGGTCACGGAAAACGGAAGGCTGAAAGCGGCAATCGGTGTATTCCCCCGCAGTATGCAGGTACTGGATGAAACCCTGTCTGTACACGGCGTGGGGAATGTGGCGGTACATCCCTATTCCCGTTCCAAAGGGTATATGAAGGATCTTTTGTATCAGGCAGTACAGGATATGATCGACTCCGGTGTGGATCTGGCAGATCTGGGGGGACTGCGCCAGCGGTATCAGTATTTCTCCTACGAAAATGCCGGGGTGCTGTATCACTTTGATTTCAGCCGTACCAGTATGCGCCACTGCTTCGGGAATGAACCCTTGAAGGAAATGCAGTTTACGGCTGTGACAGAGGAAAACGATCCCATTCTGGACAAAATCCGTGCTCTGCACGATACCAGACCCATGCGGATGCTCCGTCCGGCAGAACAGTTTTTTGACATTGTCTGTTCCTGGCGGGAAACTCTGTATGCCATCACCGAAGGGGAACGGTTTGTGGGGTACTTCATCGGTGCTCTGGGCGAGCTGACCTTGTGTGATATGGCGGATTTCCATGATGTTCTGCGGAATTATGTGGCGCAGCGGGGCAATGTAACCCTGACTCTGGCTTTGCACGAAACGGATATGATCGAAGCATCCCAGAAAATCTGCAGCTATGCCTCTGTGAGCATGGATCAGAATTACTCCATTTTCAATTTCCGTAAAGTGGTTGGCGCATTCTTTAAGCTGAAGGCTTCTGTACAGCCTCTGGCAGACGGTGCGCTGACGGTACGGATTGCCGGGATTGCCGGTGAGGAAACGCTGAGGATCACAGTAAAAGACGGTGTGCCTTCTGTTGAACCCACCGATGACGAGCCTCAGGTAACGCTGGAACACAAGGAAGCTGTATCGTTCTTCTTTGGTATGGTGTCTCCCGCCAGAACCATGTGTCCTGCGGCAGCCGGATGGTTCCCTCTGCCCCTGCGTATCGACAGTGCGGATCATGTATAAGTAAAATTTGTAATCTATCTGTGTATTCAAGGAAAATCCCCTTTCAAACATAAAACTTTTTATAAAGGAGATCCAATCATGAAACGCATCATTTCTATGGCAATGGCATGGCTCATGCTGCTGGGCATTTTCACCGGCTGCGGCAATACAGTGGAGGAAACAGCTGCGGTAACCGAAACACAACCGGCGGAGACCGAAACCGAGACTCTGTTCATGTCCGACAATCTTCCGGAGGATCTGGATTTCGGTGCCGCTGAAGTACATACCTTCGGTTGGGAAGAGATTTCTCTCATTGAATTTTTCGCAGAAGAGATGACCGGGGATGTGGTAAACGATGCCATCTATCAGCGGAACCAGACTGTGGAAGAACGGCTGAATGTTGTCCTGACCTTTACGCTGGCACCCGGCAACAATGCCAACCATCAGGCATGGGCCAATACGGTTGTCAGCAATACCATGGCGGGTGACGGTGCCAATGACATTGTAGCCGGTTATTCCATGGCGCCCACCATTCTGGCGTTTAAGCGGGTGCTGGTTGACCTGATGACACTGGACTATATTGATTTTGAAATGCCCTGGTGGCCGGATTCCCTGCAGAAGGAAGCGGTATGCGGCGGCAAGCTGTATTTCTGCTCCGGTGATATTTCCACCAACATGATCAGTATGCTGTACTGTATGTTCTTCAACAAAACCGTGGCAACCAATCAGGGGCTGGAGGATTTCTATTCTCTGGTAAAAGACGGCACCTGGACGCTGGACAAGATGATCGAACTGGCTTCCGGCTGTTATGTGGATCTGAACGGTGACGGTACCAAGGACCCCGGCGATGCTTTCGGGTATGTGGTACAGCCTGTATACATCGACCCCTTCTTCTTCGCAAGCGGTCTGCGTACCACTGCGCTGGATGAAAACGGTCTGCCTGTTCTCTCTCCTGAATTCAGCGGAGAACGGACGCAGGAACTGCTGGTGAAACTGGTGGAAATGTTCAAAACCGACGCCATGTTCCTGTCCGGTTATACCATGGAAGGCTACGATCATGTGCGCAATGCGTTCATGGAAGACAGAGCACTGTTCTTCGATACGGAAATTTCCTACGCCACCAACTATCTGCGCCAGTCCGAGGCTTCCTACGGGATCCTGCCCATTCCCAAGTATGACGAAGCTCAGAAGGAATACTCCACCATCATGTCTTTCCCCTACACCCTGTACGGTGTTCCCGCAGACGCAAAGGATCCGGATATGTCCGCCGCTGTGCTGGAATGTCTGGCTTCCGAAAGCCATCGCACCGTATCTCCCGCCCTGTTTGAGATCGCACTGAAGGTGAAGTTTTCCCAGGATGCGGAATCTGCTGAAATGTACGATATCATCCGCAGCAGCGCCACCTTTGACTTCGGGCGGATCTTCTGCACCAATCTGGATGCGCTGACCTACAGTATGTTCCGTGATGCTGTTAACAGCGGAAACACCAACTGGATGTCCACCTTCCAGAGCAAGAAGAAGACGCTGGAAACCAAGCTGGCTGCCGTTGTGGAAGCACTCGTGGCGGAACAGTAATCAATAAATACAACGGAACTGTCGTATCCTTGCGGCAGTTCTTTTGTTTTGCGGTACAAATAAGTATCCCCCGGCAAAGCCGGGGGTTTTACATTTACCGGGCATAGCCCTATTCTACTAGCAGCGCCTAAAAGGCGCATATACGGCTACCATTTGCGAAAGGCAGTTTACTTGCTACCCGTAAACGGGTCAGGCTCT
>JAFZET010000070.1 GCA_017560565.1 Clostridia bacterium
TATTTTCTGAAACCTGCTAAAAATTATGGATTACAGGAGGCAAACAATCATGAAGAAATTCACAGAAAAGCGCATCCTTGCCGCACTTCTGCTGACGGCTCTGGCACTCCCTGTTCTCACAGCCTGCGGCGATTCGGCAAATGATCCTCAGACAACGGAGCAGACAGGTACGGACACTGCCGCTGCAGAAACCGAAGAAACTGCTTACAAAGCGGACTATCTGCCGGATGTGACCTACGACGGCTATGTGTACCGGATCATTGCCTACGAAGAATATCCTGCACATACGGAAGAGCTGACCGGTGAGGTCATTGAAGACGCCATCTTCCAGCGCAATTCCCTGATCGAGGAAACCTACGATATCGATATTTCTCAGGAGCTGTATCCCTTCACGGACTATACGAAAGTAACCGATCTGATGACCAATGCAGGTCGTGCCCAGAGCGATGATTTTGATCTGGCGACGCTGGTATTCCGCGGTGCATACTACGCCGTGCTGGAAGGTACCGCACCTGCCGCATCCTCCCTGCCTGTGGCAGACCTGACAAAACCATGGTACATTCAGTCAACCAATGAGGGTTTGACCATTGACGGCGTGACCCTGCTGGGCTTTACTGCATTCGACAGCAACCCCGGCGGCACCGGTCTGATATTCAATAAAAAGATCATCGCCGATCTGAATCTGGAGGATCCCTACGATCTGATGGACGAAGGCACATGGACTTCCGATGCCATGTATAAACTGGCGGAAGCGGCGATCCTGGATCTGGACGGCGACGGGAAGATGACCCGTGACGACCGGTTCGGCTTCATCACCGAATGGGACAGAATGTCCATGGTGGCGTATGTGGGATCCGGCAGCCTGCTTGTGGATATTGTTGACGGTATTCCTGTGGCTTCTCAGGCGGAAACCCTGTATGATGCTTTCACCATGTGCTCTGAATACTGCAACCGGGACGGCTTCATGCTGGATACCTTCAAGGAATACGGCACCGCAGAAGCCAGCCGTGTGATCGGCAGGGAACTGTTCAAACAGGGCAACGGGCTGTTTGTCTGTACCGGTACCAGCTCCCTGACCACCATGGGCGATATGGAAGATGACTACGGTCTGGTGCCGTTCCCCAAGTGGACGGAGGAGCAGGATCGTTACTACACCATGTTTGATATTGACATTATCACCGTTCCGCTGGCCTGCTCCCAGGATCTGGAAAGAGTCTGTGTTATCAAGGAAGCCCTGGCGGTGGAATCCCTGAACATCAACCACCCTGCATACTACGAAAACGCTTTGAAAAACCGGTATCTCCGTGATGAAAAATCCCTGGAAATGCTGGAGATCATCACAAACAGCGTGGTACCCGACCTGGGACAGAATCCCTGGTGGGACATCATCCGCACTCCGTGGCAGGAAACCCTGCAGAAGAAGGGTACAGATTTTGCATCCGCTGTAGCAAAGAATATGCCGAAGAGCCAGAAAGCCATTGACGAACTGATGGAAATGGTGGGTTCCCTGAAAGCAGAATGAACCAAATGTACTCAAACCTGTCATGACTGAATGGCAGGTTTTCCATTTTAATTACAAGTAAATAATACCCGGGAGAAATGGGTATTCCTGCATGGAAAAAACTTTTTATCTCGAAAAATCCGGATTTGTTTTAAAAAATGCATTGACAAAATGTGCATGGAGTGGTACAATAATACATACGAATATCGTATGATAGACTACGTGTATTTTGTCAATGGCTGTATGGATGGATACCGTTTCTGTGGCATGCACTGCAGATATGGACAGAGCTGGGTTGTCTGTCATAGGGTTATCGTCGGATAAACTGGTACAAAACCAGCTTTTCCTGTGCAGCGGGTACTTTGGGAGCCCGGCTGTGAAAAGACCAGTCGATAGGGGGAATGGCAGGCTTTTTGGTTCGGATTATCTGGCAATAATCATTCTGTATACGGCAGGCGCGTTCATATATCTTCATTTATATATATGTCAGTCTGCTGTAAAACAAACAATGGAGGAAACACATGAGAAAAACGTACAAGCGAGTGCTTGCAATGCTGCTTGCCGCAATGATGACAGCAGGAACCTTCATGGTGCCTTCTGCATCCGCACAGGACAGCGATGAATCTTCGTATGCCAGTGAAGCTATGGCAACTCTGGCAAATACAACGAGTTCTCCTGCAAACGCATTCACGGGAAAGCCGTTCACCGGTACGGCTGATCTGATCCAGGACTCCATCAAGTATGTACTGGAAAATGGTGTTGCACCGTCCGGCGGTCAGGAAGACTGGCTGGCTGCAGATGTGGAAGCACAGTCCGGTATGTCTCTGGATGCTGTAATGTCCGGTATTTTCAGAGGCATCAGCGATAAGGAAAACAACGGTTACATGAATACCGCCATCTACCATCTGGATGAAGTCACGATGGAAGCTGTGATGGAACGTGTACTGAGCCGGTATTCCCTGGTCGATGCCGTTACATATTCTCTGGACACAGTTGACGGCGAAGTAATCGGCATCAGCTATGAACTGAAGGAAGCACTTTCCGTTGCACTCGATGAAATCGAAGTGAACGCAGCCACCGGTAATGATGAATCCGCCATCGCCGATGCTGTGGAAAGAGCAGAAGCCAACGCTGCCGAAAAATTCGGCGGTGAAGCCAACTTTGAAGATGGGGACGGTGAACAGACAGAAGAGACCCCTGACGAAGAAATCCCCGAAGAAGAAGCCCATGAGCATCTCTACGCAAACCCTGTGTCTGTGCAGTGGGCAGATGGCTATACTACCTGTACGGCTGTATTCACCTGTACCGAATGTACTGATGATGTGGAAGGTCATATTCTGACTGAAACCACCAACAACATCAGCTATGCGGAAGGTACGGATACTACCATTGTTGCATACTTCGAATGCAACGGATTCACAGCCGAAACAACCCTGGAAGAACATATCCATATTTATAATCCCAATGACACCGAAACCTTCACCTTCAGCTGGTACGACTACCGTACCGTGAACGATGATGCGGACGGCGACGGTCAGCCGGATATGAGCATGGTATATGATCCCACTTACGATCCTGCCGGAGACCCCAGCTACGATCCCGCAACCGGCATGGGTAAGTATGTAATGTACGATTCCAGCACCGGCATCGGTGTATCTATGGTAAACAAGATCGTTGTTGACTGCGGCGGACTGACCATCAAGTGTACCGGCTGTGACAACACCATTGAAGTTGCAGCTGATAACGAAGGTCTCATCGTGGATACCATGTATCTGGATGCAACCGGTCAGCCTACTTACGATCCCAACGCAATCATCATGGAAATGATGACTGCTGCCTATGCGCTCACTCCCGATACAATTTTCAGCACCACTCTGGACTCAGCCGAATACCGTCTGAAGATCCACTGGAGCGAAATGACCCATTTCTTCAGAGAGCATCCGGAATACTATGGTACTTCCGCTCCTTTCTGGACTTCCAAGAATACCAACGAAACTCCTCTGCAGGCCATTAAGGTTCTGTGTAACATGGGCGATCTGGTATTCGTTCCCAACCCCAACATGGACTACATGGTGGAAATGCTGACCCAGGCGTTTATCGCATACGTAATGCAGTATGGTTATATGCTGCAGTATACTGTATACGACGCAATGGCCTGTCTCGATGACAGCATGACCGACATTCAGAAGATGCTGGTAATGCACGACTGGCTGGCAAAGAATGCTACTTTCGATATGCAGAGCCTGATCGACTCCAAGTCCGGTGAATCCGAAGGTGCAGACCCCATCTCCTTCACTCCCTTCGGTACTCTGCTGGCCAACCAGATCGGTACCGATGGTGCCATCTGTCTGGGATATGCCGCTGCATACAACTTCCTGCTGCAGTATGCATTCCCGGAACATTACATGAATGCAGACGGTGAATGGTTGTCTCCCGAAGAAGCAGACCATATCACAGACTTCGTGCAGATCAAGTTCCATGCCGATGTTGCCGAAAGCAGTGTTGCCGGCGGCGACTCCGGTTTCGGTGAAGGTATCTTCAATGAACCTCACTACTTCAACGCTGTAAGACTTCCCGATGAAGAAACCGGTATAGGTTCTGACTACTGGTACTATGTAGACGCCTGCTACGATGACGTAAGCGTTGAAGTTATCTCCCAGTATCGTGTGGAAACCGATGGCAACATCAGCCATATGTATTTCCTGAACTCTCCTCAGTCCTTCATCGACCAGTTCGAAGGCAATTTCGACTACTTCGATTCCGCTTATGACGGATATGTATGGCAGCCCAATTACGTTCTGGATGAAAACGGTCAGCCTTTCATGGGTGAAGACGGCAAGCTCGTAACCGAAAAGGACGAAGACGGCTATACCATCTATACCCAGTACACAGCTGAAGATGAATTCATGTACGATGATGATCAGTTTGAACAGACCTGGTTCAGCAACATCGTAAGTGAAATCCTGTATGATGCGGATTACTGGTACTATGTAGAAGGTTCCGGCGGATCCTACGCTTCCATGAAGGACTTATTTGGTGACAACGGTTTCGGTAACAGTAACGGCAGCGGTAACAGCAGTTTTGGTGATATGATGGACAGCGATACGATGGCTCAGTTCACCGATGACCCCGCAAATGGCGATAAGCTGAAGCGCAGAGGCCGTGAATTCGGCGACCGTCCCGAAGAAGAAGGCAACACCAGCAATTCGTTCGGTTCCACTTCCTATGAGGATCCCCATGCGGAAGTTCTGTTCCACTATGGTTACGGTTCCGTAGGTGCACCCGAAACCGATGAAGAAGGCAATGCTCTGAACGGTGCGTTCTACGACCTGGTTGTCATTGACAAAGCGTTCAACGATAAGTATCCCGACCTCGTACACTCCGTTGCTCTGTATGAAAAAAATAAACAGCTGTACTTCAACCTGGGCGACACGATCCTGGTTTACAGTCTGAAGAACAGCCGTGTCAAGCAGCTGAAGGAATACAATACTGTTCACGCAGTTACCAACGGCAAGCGCTTTACCGGTATGTCCTTCTACACCACCAACAATGTTGAAGATGAAGCATATACCTTCACGGTAAAGGATCACCCCATTGCAGCTCTGACCATCAATCAGGTAATCACCTGGGAACGTGACGAGCAGGGCAATCCCCTG
This sequence comes from Clostridia bacterium, assembly GCA_017560565.1. Lineage (GTDB taxonomy): Bacteria > Bacillota > Clostridia > Oscillospirales > CAG-272 > UMGS1696. Next base: position 5,158 of record JAFZET010000070.1, read on the forward strand.
ATGGATGAAAGTGGTCAGCCATCAGACATACTACACCTTCTCTGTATGTAAGTATTGCTACCAACTATTCCAACAGCTATGTAGTGGATGAAACACCTTACATTGTAGAAGCTGTTAACTTCAACCCTGACTACTATCGTTTCATGGCTTCTGACGACGAAGAGAGTGAAGAAGAAAACGAAAACGTTGAGTTCATGTGGTGTGCAAACATTGTGGACATCATGCCCGTTGCGAACATGCTGAATGACATGAACAAAACTTACGTTACTGTCCATGAAGATGCTGTCTGCGGATACAATGGTTTCGATGAACCCAGATCTCCCACCTTTGGGCTTAGTGACGGCACAGAAAAGGTTGAAATCGAGGCATCTGCAATTGATCATCATTTCATCTGGAATGATACAGAAGAAATGTTCATCTGCTTCCGCTGCCTGGACTGCATTGATCAGACCTATGTTGACGAAAACGGTGTGATTACCGGTCATATCGTAACCGGCGATCCCGTATTCGTATGGGCAGATGACTTCTCTTCCTGTGAAATTCACAGAGACTGTGATGTAAGCGACTGTGATTCCGAGGAGGTACATGAATGTACCGTAACTTCCGAAGAATTTGATGATGGTCTGACAACCGTTTATACCGCAACCTATGAAGAAGACGGTGTGGTTTATACGGATACCAAAACCGTTGTTGTCCACGTCCACCAGCTGACCGAAGAACCTGAATTCGTATGGGGTGAAGACGAAGAAGGTAATGTTACCGCAACCATCATCTTCGTATGTATTTCTGAAGAATGTGATGATCCGGATTACAAAGCAACCTATACTTGCGATGTAGAGGCTGAAGCGGATCCTGAGAATGAAGTTATTGTTTACACTGCTACCTACGATGTTTACAGCGATATCAAGCGGGTCAGCACCCACGAACA
>JAFZET010000071.1 GCA_017560565.1 Clostridia bacterium
GCAGCGTCTCGGTCATCCCGTCATGCCCCAGTTTCCCTCCCGGCCACAGCTTTTCCAGGACATCCGCATACATCTCCGGTTCCGGCATGGACGGGCTGTAGTGGGTCAGCCACAGACGCTTGGGCTGGGCTTCTTTGGCGATGGCGCAGGCTTCCGGCAGGGTCATATGGCAGGTTTCCTTTGCCCGGTTTTCTTTCTTTTCCTCGCCGAACATGGCTTCCGTAATCAGCAGATCTGCGTCTGTTGCCATGGTGGCGATCATGTCGGTGGGGCGGGTATCCGTGGCGTAGGTCACATGGAGTCCCCGGCGGCTTTCGCCCATGACCATATCCGGCGTGAATCCCTCTGCCGATTCCCCCTTCTGCAGGGTTTTCCACAGCTTCATGGGCACGCCGTTGGCTTTTGCCTTGTCGGGATCAAACCGTCCGGCACGGGAAATGCGGATATCGTACCCCAGGCAGGGGCAGGTGTGGTGCACCTCAAAGGCAGTGATGGAAAAATCACGGCTGGTCAGGGTGTCGAAATCCCCAAGGGGCACGCAGTCCAGGGAAAAGGGAAGCTCCTGGGCGCATACGGTCAGCGCCTTGACGATCTCCGCAACCCCTTTGGGACCGGCGATGGTAACTTTTTCTTTTCTGCCCTCGTTGCCCATGGTCAGCAGCAGTCCGGGAAGCCCTGCCACGTGATCCCCATGAAAATGGGTCAGCAGGATGGTGTCGATCCGACCGAGGGACATACCGGCTTTCTTCACGGCGATCTGGGTGCCTTCACCGCAGTCGATGAGCAGCCCGTGTCCGTCAAAACGCAGATAGGCGCAGGAAAGATGCCGGTCGATCCGGGGGGTGGTGCCGCCGGTGCCGCAGAGGGTGACGTCTAACATGATTTGCCTCCGGGAGTAAGTTAAATAGGATGTAAGATGTTAGAAATAAGAAGTATATGACGATCTGCACCAATTCAGATATTTTTCCGTATTATTTACGCTTCAACCGCAAATACGTACCGGTTTTCCACAACTTCGCCGTCGATTTCCGCCTGTACAACGGCGGTGAATCTGCCCTTGCCAAGGTCTACGGGAACGGTGATGCCGGTCTTGGCGCCGCCCTTGTTTACTCTTGCACCGGCGTGGATCTCATCGGTGGCGAACCATCTCTTTACGCCGTCGCCGAAGTCAGCCCAGGCGGTGATTCTGGCGGATACGGACTTGTCGGTATCGTTGAACAGCCACAGTTCCGGTGCGAATTCTTCGCCGGGTGCGTACATGAACTTCATCACGCCAAGCGCCGGGGTCACTTCCCGGAGAGATGCCTGTACATCGTAGTAGGCGGGCTTCACCACACCGTTATAACCGATCAGGCTGTTGTTGACGGCGCAGATCCAGGGTTCGCACCAGCACCAGTTGATAGCCATGGAGCACTGGGGCCACTGGCGGCGTGCGGCTTCAAAGATGCCCTTGTAGCCCATGCCCTGCAGCCATGCGGAGGTTTCCACCAGGGATTCGATATCGGTCACTTCACCGAAGCGGTACAGGGTATCCGGACAGAGCCATGCGTCCGCACCCCATGCGTTGAAGCCGTGGTGTTCTTCCCACGCGCCGCCTGCCTTGGGGGGATACAGTTCTTCTGCGGGGATGATCTTCTTCAGGGTTTCCACGTCTGCCGTTCCGGGAGATCCAAATTCGGTATATGTTGTACCATCACAGGCACCGAACAGGGCGAAGGGGTCAAGTCCGGTGGCACGGTCAAGGAAGGTGTAGCCGCCGTGCTTCATACCGTCCAGGGGGGAGGTCATGATGAAGGGGATTTCCGGCGCCAGCTCGTAGGTGATCTTGTTCAGCAGGCGCAGTGCCAGGGACTGATCGGTCATGCCGGACCAGCTGTTGAACAGTTCGTTGCCGCCGCACCACAGGGTGATACAGGGATGGAAGCGGAACTTCTTCACAATGGCACGACCTTCCTGTTCCAGGATAGACAGGTAGTGTTCACCGGCGTTGTAGTTGTTGCAGGCCAGGGGGAATTCCAGCCAGATCATGATACCTTCCCGGTCGCACAGGTCGTAGAACGCCTGCTTCTGCACACCGGAGCCGCCCCAGCAGCGGAAGATGTTCATGTTGCACTCTTTCGCCAGCCGGATCTGCATCAGGTATTCCTCTGCGTCCACTGTACCGGTCCACACCTGATGGTTCACGTAGTTGGAACCCTTGGCGAAGATCTTTCTGCCGTTGAGACGGATGGTGGCGGGAGGATTGGAGCGGGACTTGGGGAATCCGTAGGGCTTTTCCCATGCCTTGTCGTTCATGACCAGTTCCACGGTGCGGAAGCCGATCTTACCGGTGCGGGTATGATTTTCACTGGTCAGCACCCAGGTGTACAGTGCCTGTTCGCCCTGACCGCTGCACCACCACAGACGGGGGTTGTCGATGGTCACTTCCACGGCGGGACCAAAGTAGCATACCACGCCGTCCGGATCAAGGATGGTCAGCTGGCAGGCTTCGTTGCCGGTGTAGGCGGGACGGAGACGGTCTTCCTCGGTCAGGTTCAGGGTACGGGGTTCGTCTTCCAGCTTGATTTCGTTGTCGTAGAGGTATCTTTCATATTCCACACGGAACTTGACGGAGGAGTAGTCGTCCGCCAGTTCGTAGCGGGGTTCGGCGTGGGTGATGAAGCCGGCGGAACGGGTTTCCAGCCAGGTATCGTCCCAGATGCCGGAGGGGATCACACGGGGATGCCAGTCCCAGCCGTAGGAAACCGGGGGCTTTGCCACATGGTCAGCCTGGGTTCTGTCCAGAACATCGTGGTGACGCATGGGGTGGGGGAGGATATGTACGGTCAGCTCGGTGTCTCCGTTCACCATGCCGGTCAGTTCCACTTCAGTACGGGAGAACATACCTTCATGCTTATGCAGGCGCACCTTCCCCACATACAGCTCCCATTCGTAGTCGATCCCTTCGGTGACAAAGAACAGTCTTTCACCGGGCTCGGTCTTTACATCCCTGGTATCGATGGTATACACCCAGGACCATGCTTCCATGGGAATCAGCTTCTTATAGTTATCCGCAAACTGCCAGTCGGGACAGAAATCCGGATAGGCGGCAAGAAAATCCGCCTGCACGCTGCCGGGAATGGATGCCGGAAAAGCGGGACGCCCGGACTCAGGTGAATATGCGGTGGCTTTCAGATTAAAGATCATTTTGAACCTCCTTATTCATGTAAGAGATAAGATGTAAGAAATAAGAAGTATATCATTTCTGCAGAACCTCTCTCTGCATGGACAGGGATTTACTTTTTTCTGTCCGGAAACTAAGGGCTTCCCCCCTGCTTCTTATTTCTTATCTCTTATTTCTTACTTAATAAAAAATACCCGCAGAGCCGTTTTGAAACAAGCGTATTAGAAACCCTGCTTCTGCAAGGACGGTGCCCTCTCGGATGGTTTGTGCTCCCAGCATCCTGTCACGGCGGCGGCGCGGAATGCGGCTCACGGTCGTGGAGGGAGGTCTGCATACCCCGCACCCGAAGCCCGGGCTCCATTTTACTCTTTGTGGGTTTTTACGCTCATCTCTATTTCGGTTTCCGCAGGCAGGAAAGTCAGGTAAGAGGTAAGATGTAAGAGATAAGATGCACAAAAAATCATCCGTCACTTCTGCACCTTGTCCCCGCTTCACCTCTGTAGGACTCACTCTGAGAGAATTTCGGTCGGCGAAGCCGATGTCGGATGGTTGGTCCCATCCGGCAAGAAATTCTCTGAGCCTTGAGCCGCTTCACTAAATCACGCAGTCACTGAACCTCAAGGCTCGTCGTCGTAGAAAATGTCGGCGAACTCGTCGTCAAAGATGTCGGCGATCCGTTCAAATTCGTCGTCGTCTTCGATGGTTTCCAGCATATCTTCGCCGTTTTCGTCCACGGTGCACTTCAGAATCACGTATTCATCGGATTCTTCTTCGCCGTTTTCGTTTACGGGGATCAGTGCCTTGTAGGTATTGCCTTCGTTTTCCAGCGTACCGATCAGGGCAAAGTTCAGTTCGTTGCCGTCTTCATCGGTGAGAGTATAGATCTCGGGATCGTATTCTTCGTTGGTGTTATCAAAAACCTGGTCCTTATCCATGATATGACCCTTTCTCTTTATTGGTATTTTCGTTTCTACGGTAATATTGTACACGCTTTTGTATCTTTTGTCAATAGCCTTTCTTACGGGAAAAAAGGGAAAGAAAGGAAATTGAGAATTCAGAATTAAGAATTCAGAATTCTGGTGCAGGAATCCAGCTTCCCGCACAGGACTGTTTTAATTCTTAATTCTTATTTCTTAATTATTCCTCCGTCTTCTCCAGCCAGTCGGCTACAAGGGCGTCCTGCAGCTTTTTCAGGGTTGCGGGATCCTTACCGCCTACGGAAATACCGTCGATGACGTCCACGGGGACACAGAAGGAGCCGCTGGATGAGTGGATGACTTCGTCAGCGTCCATCATTTCGGCTACAGTGAAGGGGGTCTCGTCTACTGGGATACCCAGCGTCCGGCACATTTTGATCAGGTTGGCACGGGCGATGCCGGGGAGGATCTGGTCGTCCAGGGGTGCGGTGCGGAATGTCCCGTTTTTCAGAATGTGGATATTGCTGTGGGCGCATTCGGTAACTCTGCCGGCGGCTCTATTTTCCGCAGAACCGTCATTCCGCAGGGGCGCACGGTAGAAGATGGCTTCCCCGCATCCTGCGGCACGGGCTTTTTCGGCAGCCAGTACGTTGGGCAGCAGGTTCAGGGTCTTGATGTTGCAGTAGAAGAAGCGTTTGTCTTCCACGGTCACTGCCTGAATGGGGTGATAGGTATCCACTACCTTGCAGGGCTTGAGAGTGATCCACAGATTGTGTGCAAAGCCAGCGGCACCATAGCTGTGATCCCGCATACCGGTACCCCGTGTCAGCTGGATGTACACAAACTGCTCGTGGTCGTCCACCCGGCGCACAAGATCGTTCAGCAGCTCCGTCAGCTCGGCTCTGGGCATGGGCACTTCCATATCCAGCAGTCTGGCGGAATTATAGAACCGGTCCAGATGTTCCTCAAGGCAGTAGATCTTATAGTTCCGGCAGTAGGTGGCGTCATAGCACCCGTCCCCGAAAAAGGACGCTCTGTCGTTCATGGGAATGGACATTTCTTCCATCTCGGCAATCGTGCCGTTGTAGTAAGCAAGGGTTTTCATTTTTATACCTCCTGTTCTGGGGAAGGGGACGTTTTCCGGGTACATTCCGCACCCAAACGCCGTAATTCTTATTTCTTAATTAAAATCAAATGTCCGCTGCATCGGCATACAGACTGCTGTTGGCGGCGATGAAGCGTTTTCTGCCGGGGAGATCGTCACCCAGAAGGGTTTCAAAGATCATGGCAGTGGCAGCCGCATCGGCGGGGGTCACCCGGATCAGCCGGCGGGTGGCGGGATCCATCGTGGTCAGGGACATCATATCCGGCTCGTTTTCACCAAGCCCCTTGGAGCGCTGGAGGGTATACTTTACGTTCTTCGCTTCCAGTTCCTTCACGATGGCTTCCTTTTCCGGCTCGTTGTAGGCAAACCGGGTCTCGCCTTTCCCGGAGCCGCTGTTTACGGTGATCTCAAACAGGGGGGACTCGGCAATATAGATCCTGCCCGCCTGGATCAGGGAAGGGAGAAGGCGGTAGAACAGGGTCAGAAGCAGGGTACGGATCTGGAACCCGTCTTCGTCCGCATCGGTACAGATGATGATCTTGGCCCAGCGGAGATTGTTTATATCGAAGGGCACCATGTCGTCCTTGTGCTTGGTCTTCACTTCCACGCCGCAGCCGATCACCCGGATCAGGTCCACGATGATCTCGCTCTTGAAGATCCGGTCGTAGGTGGCCTTCAGGCAGTTCAGGGTCTTGCCCCGCACCGGGATCACTGCCTGGAACTCTGCGTTTCTCGCCAGCTTAACCGACCCCAGTGCAGAGTCCCCTTCCACGATATACAGCTCCCGCAGTTCCGGATCCTTGGAGCGGCAGGAAACAAACTTTTCCACCCGTCCCGCAATATCGGTGGCGGAGGTCAGCTTCTTTTTCAGGTTCAGCCGGGTGGATTCCGCCGTTTCCCTGGAACGCTTGTTGATCAGCACCTGAGCGGCGAACTTGCCCGCTTCCACTGGATTTTCCGCAAAATAATATTCCAGCTGCTCCTTCAGGAAGGCGGTCATGGCCTCGGCGATGAAGCTGTTGGTGATAGCCTTCTTGGTCTGGTTGGCGTAGGAGGTCTGGGTGGAGACGGAGTTTGTTACCAGGATCAGGCAGTCCTCGATATCGGCAAAGGTGATCTTGGCTTCGTTTTTGTTGTATTTTCCCTGGTTTTTCAGAAACCGGTCCACTGCATAGGTGAACGCCGTTTTGACCGCTCTTTCAGGAGAGCCGCCGTGCTCCAGATGGGAAGCGCAGTGGTAGTATTCCAGCAGGTGAACGGTTTTGGAGCAGCAGAAGGCGATGTCCGCCTGGAGCTTGTAGTCCTTCATGTCGTCTCTGTCCCGGCCTTTGGTTTCCAGATGGAACAGGACGGGCTTTGTCTCCATGGTGTCCCCGCCGATCTCGGCAACGTAGTCCAGAATGCCGTTTTCGTAGTAGTATTCCTCCTCCGCATAGGAGCCGTCTTCGTTCTCCCAACGGAACCGGAAGTGGATATTCTTATTGACCACGGACTGCCGCCGGAGCATATCGGAGAAATATTCTCTTGGAATATCGATCTCGGTGAATACGGCAAGGTCGGGCTTCCAGTGGATGACGGTGCCGGTACGGTGATCCCCTCTGGGCAGCTTTTTCTTCACGTATTCGGTAACAGGCTCCCCTTTGGCAAAGGAGATGGTACCCACTTCAGAGCCGTTGTAGGAGGCTACATGGAAGAATTCGCTGGCATACTGTGTGGCACACGCCCCCAGCCCGTTGAGACCGAGAGAATACTCGTAGGCGGCGCCTTCGGCATTGTTGTCGTACTTCCCGCCGGCGTACAGCTCGTTGTAGACCAGCTCCCAGTTGTACCGCTGTTCCTTTTCGTTCCAGTCCAGGGGAACGCCCCGTCCGAAGTCGGTGACTTCAATGGAGTGATCCCGGTAGGCGGTGACGATGACGGTATCCCCGAAGCCTTCTCTTGCCTCGTCCACTGCGTTGGAGAGGATCTCGAACACGGAATGTTCGCAGCCCTCCAGCCCGTCGGATCCGAAGATAACGGCGGGGCGCTTTCTGACTCTGTCCGCACCTTTCAGCGAGGTGATGGACTGGTTATTATACTGTGCCTGTGTTTGTTTTTTCATTCTCTATAGTATTCCTGTCTTCTGCTTTGTATTCGTTATTGATTGTGGATTTATTTGAACTTATATA
>JAFZET010000072.1 GCA_017560565.1 Clostridia bacterium
ACGTGAGCCATAACATCGCCGGAGCAGGTGATTTTGTCCGGGCACTGGAAAGCGTTCTGCCGGAGCTTTCCAAAGGCCAGAAGCGGATCGCCGGATATATTCTGGAAAATTACGACAAAGCTGCCTATATGACCGCACAGACCCTGGGGGAAACCGTGGGCGTGTCGGAATCCACCGTGGTGCGTTTTGCCACAGAACTGGGCTTTGAGGGCTATCCCCAGCTGCAGGCACAGATCCGGGAGACCGTCCGGGTACGTCTGACGACTGTACAGCGCATGGAAGCCGCCAACGACCGGATCAGTGACGAAAATGTGCTGACCACCATTCTGCAGAACGACGCCGACAAGATCCGTGCCACTATGGAAACCATCGACAGAGATGCCTTTGTACGGGCGGTGGATCTGATTCTGGGCGCACGGAACATCTACATCATGGGCATGCGCTCCTCTGCGATTCTGGCGGATTTCATGCATTACTATTTCGGTCTTCTGTTTGACAACGTGCGCCTGATCCGTCCTGCCAGCGGCAGTGAAATGTTCGAGCATCTGATGAAGGTGCGTTCCGATGACGTGATCATTGCCATCAGCTTCCCCCGCTACACGACAGGGATCGTTCATGCGGTGGAATATGCCCGGAAGACCGGTGCCCATGTCATTGCCCTGACCGACAGCAAGTCTTCCCCCATCGTACCCTTTGCGGACGAAACACTGGTGGCCAAGAGCGAAATGGCTTCCTTCGTGGACTCCCTTGTGGCACCCATGAGCATCATCAACGCCATGATTGCCTACATCGGCAAAAAGAAGCACAGCGAAGTCACCGAGACCCTGGGACGGCTGGAAAGCGTGTGGAAGGAATACAATGTGTATACCTCCACGGAAAACGATATAAAGAAATAAATATAAAATAATATAAAATAAAATGAAGAAAAAAATCATTGCCATCATCGGCGGCGGTCCTGCCGGGATGATGGCGGCGTATACGGCGAAGAAAACCTGCGGCGACTCTGCCGAGGTGGTGCTGTACGAACGCAATCCCATGCTGGGGAAAAAGCTTCGGATTACTGGAAAAGGGCGGTGCAACGTCACCAACAACTGCACCCCCGCCGAATTCCGGGAAGCCGTTACCCGGAACCAGAAATTCCTCTACGGTGCTTCCTCCCGGTTTACGGCAGCGGACACCATGGCATTTTTTGAATCCTTCGGCGTACCGCTGAAAACCGAACGGGGCAGACGGGTTTTTCCCGTGTCCGACAAGGCTGCCGATATTGCCGCCGCTATGGAAAAGGCGCTGGCGGAAACCGATGTGAAAATCCATAAAGGAATGCGTATCTCCGGGCTGGAAGTGACGGATACTTCCGGTGAAAACGGGGATGACTATCCTATCCGCTTCCGGTGCGGCAATACCATGCACGGCTGTCATGCCCTGGTTCTGGCCACCGGCGGCGTTTCCTACCCCGGCACAGGCTCCACTGGGGACGGTCACCGGATGCTCACCGATCTGAATATCCCCGTCACGGAACTGCGTCCCTCCCTTGTGC
>JAFZET010000073.1 GCA_017560565.1 Clostridia bacterium
ATGCAAAATACACCTTGCTCAGCTCAATTTCCGTCACGTCATCGCTGTAAGTATTGCCGAAGGCATCCTTTTCCCAGGTAATGGTCACATCGGGATAGGTCTGTCGTAAAGTAATCAGATCCTTTGCTTTCATTTCCGGCTGATCGATGTGATGAAGCATATCGACGATCCTGCAGAATCCACCGAAGCCGGTATGATCGGTATCGGCTGGGCATCTACAGGCGGTGAATCTTCCGCCATCTTCAACGAACATTATCTGGCAGCGGACGGTATCGAAAACTGCATCCGTGTGCTGGAACAGATCGACAACGAAGGCATCAACAATCTGGAGTATGTGGAACTGAATGCCTGCAGCGGCGGATGCGTAGGTGGTGCCATGACCGTGGCAAACCCCTATATTGCCCAGGCCAGACTTCAGTCCCTGAAACGGTATCTGCCGGTATCTCCCAACCGTCCTGAAAAGGAGGGGACGATTCCGGACGCTGCTGTTGCGTCGGATTTGGTGGAGTACAATCCCTACAACAGGTTGTCGGACGACCGGAACGAGGCTATGCGGATGATGGCGGAAATCGAAAGCATCTGCAGCTGCCTGCCGGGGACCGACTGCGGCTCCTGCGGAGCACCGACCTGTATGGCCTTCGCCGAAGATATTGTCAAGGGAGAAACCAATGCGGACGAATGTACCGTGAATATGCGGATGCTGTTCCACCAGTTTTTGAATAAACGGAAGGAAGGCGTTCCGGCGGATGCTTTCCCCGCAGAAAAATGCATTCAGAACAATTCCCCGAAAACAGGAGAAGAACAATGAACGGTAAACAGCTTGCGGAAACACTGGGTCTGAAAACGATCTGTGGTGAGGTGGAATTCTTTGACGGCGTGTATGCCGGGGATCTGCTGAGCCGTGCCATGAGCCATGTGGAAGCGGATAATCTGTGGATCACCATCATGAACAACATGAACGTGATCGCCGTGGCAAGCCTGACCGAAGCTGCCGCCGTGATCCTGGCCGAGGGCGTCACCCTTGTACCGGATGCACTGGAAGCCGCAAAGGAAAAAGACATCTGTATCCTGTCTTCCGATAAAACGGTGTACGAACTGTGCGCCGAAATTGCAAAGAACCTGTAAATCCACTGCGCCGATGAAAGGAGGAGGATGACCATGAACCGTTATTTCTACGACCTGCATGTGCATTCCTGCCTTTCTCCCTGCGGTGACGACGACATGACGCCTGCCAATATCGCCGGGATGGCGGTGATCAACGGACTGCAGATCGTAGCCCTCACCGACCATAACTCCACTGCCAACTGCCCTGCGTTTTTCGCCCAGGCAAAGAAGCTGGGGCTGATCCCCGTGGCCGGCATGGAGCTGACAACGGCGGAAGATGTCCATCTTGTGTGCCTGTTTCCCACACTGGAAGCTGCAATGGCTTTCGGGGAACTGGTGGAAACAAGACGGATCCGGATCAAAAACAAACCGGAGATCTTCGGCAATCAGCGCATCATGGATGAAAATGACGAAATGATCAGAGAAGAAGAGGATCTGCTCATCAACGCCACCACGATTTCCATCGAGGAAGCGTTTGAGCTGGTGAAGCCCTACGACGGGGTGTGTTATCCCGCCCATATCGACCGCTCCTCCAACGGGATGGTCGCTGTGCTGGGTTCCTTCCCGAAGAAGCCGGAATTCACCGCTTACGAGCTGAACGATCCTACTTCGGTGCCGATCTACACCAGTATGTTCCCCCACATCAAAGAGATGGCCAGAGTGATCGACTCCGATGCCCACAATCTGTGGAGCCTTTCGGAAGCCGTAAATGCCCTGGAGCTGGAGGATGAACCCTACAGCAGTGACCGTGTCAGACAAAGCCTGTTCCGGTACCTGCGCGGCGCCCGATGACTGCGGCAGAAAGGATAACCGTATGGATGAGTTTTCTCTGTATGTGCTGGATATCACCATGAATTCTGTCAGAGCCGGGGCGGATACCATCCTCATCTCCCTGATGGAGGAGGGCGACTGGCTCACCTTCTCCGTGACCGATAACGGCTGCGGAATGTCGAAGGAGCAGGTGGAAAAGCTCTCCAATCCCTTCTTCACCACCCGTAAGACCCGGAAGGTGGGACTGGGCGTGCCTTTTTTAACCATGCTGGCTGAAATGACCGGCGGCGGCGTGAAGATCACTTCCGTTCCCGAAAAAAACGAGGACGGCAGTGAGAATCCCGACCACGGTACGGTGATAAGAGGTACCTTCGGCAGAAACCACATCGACTTTATCCCCCTGGGAGACATGGTTGAGACGGTAAAAACGCTCATCCAGGGTGCTCCCAACGTGAATTTCTCCTATGTGCATACCTTCCCCGGCGGAAACGTGGAGCTGCACTGTGCAGAACTGCGTGCCATGCTGGGTGAGGAGATCTCCCTGGCGGAACCGGAGATCCTGTCCTGGATCGGCGGCTATCTGCAGGAGCAGTATGAAGGAGAAGCGTAAATACAGTATTCCCTTTTGTTTCTTATTTATTTATATAAACCAGAAAGGATCCATGTACTATGAAGTCTTTAGAAGAACTGATGGCGATCAAAGCCAAGATGGCCGACAAAGTAGCTGTTCGTCAGGCCGACGGGAATGAAATCCGTATTGTTGTCGGTATGGCAACCTGCGGTATCGCCGCCGGCGCACGTCCTGTTCTGAACGCTTTCGTTGAAGGCGTAACTGCAGCAGGTCTTGCTGAAAACGTAACCGTAACCCAGACCGGATGCATCGGCATCTGCCAGTACGAACCCGTTGTGGAAATCTACCAGAAGGATAAGGAAAAGGTTACCTACGTAAAGATGACCGCAGAAAAGGCTCAGGAAGTAATCGAAAAGCACATCAAGGGCGGCGCAGTCGTTTCCGATTACACCATCGGCGCTGCAAAGATTTAACTTCAGGAGGAATAAACAGTTATGATTCGTTCTCATGTATTGATTTGTGGCGGTACCGGTTGTACTTCTTCCGGCAGCATGAAGCTCCACGATAAGCTGGAAGCCGAACTGAACGCCAAGGGTCTGGCTGAAGAAGTCAAGATCGTTATGACCGGTTGTTTCGGTCTGTGCGCTCTGGGCCCGATCATGATTATCTACCCCGAAGGAACCTTCTACAGCATGGTTACCGAAGATGATATTCCGGAAATCGTAGAAGAACATCTGCTGAAGGGTCGTATCGTAGACCGTCTGGTTTACAAGGATGGCGTTGAACACGAAGATTCCAACACTGCTGCATCTCTGAATGATACTGCTTTCTACAAGAAGCAGAAGAGAGTTGCCCTGCGGAACTGCGGTGTTATCAACCCCGAAAACATCGAAGAATACATCGCTATGGACGGTTACTTCGCACTGGCTAAGGTGCTGAAGGAAATGACCCCTGATGAAGTTATCAAGGTTATCTCCGACTCCGGTCTGCGCGGCAGAGGGGGCGGCGGCTTCCCCACCGGCAGAAAGTGGCAGTTTGCCAGAGCCAGCGTTTCTGACAAGAAGTACGTTGTTTGTAACGCCGACGAAGGTGACCCGGGTGCATTCATGGACCGTTCCATTCTGGAAGGTGACCCGCATGCACTGATCGAAGCTATGGCTATCGCAGGTTACGCTATCGGTTCTGACCAAGGTTATATCTACGTAAGAGCTGAGTATCCTATCGCAGTTGAGCGTTTGCAAATCGCTATCGACC
>JAFZET010000074.1 GCA_017560565.1 Clostridia bacterium
GCACAGGCATACCTGGATACCAAGGATAACGGCAAGACAAACGCTGCAGCTACCAAGGCTCTCGTTGCAGAGCTGGAGAAGGCAGCAGCCGCAGGTTGTCCCGCCGCTCCCGCAATCCTGGCTGAAAAGGATTACCTCTCCAAGAAGTCCGTATGGATCTTCGGTGGAGACGGATGGGCATACGACATCGGCTTCGGTGGCTTGGACCACGTACTGGCATCCGGCGAGGATGTAAACGTCATGGTATTCGATACCGAGGTATATTCCAACACCGGTGGACAGGCATCCAAGGCTTCTCAGGTAGGTCAGGTTGCTCAGTTCGCAGCAGCAGGTAAGGCAATCGGCAAGAAGAATCTGGCTGAAATCGCTATGTCCTACGGTTACGTTTACGTTGCTCAGGTTGCTATGGGCGCTGATATGAACCAGCTGCTGAAGGCTCTGACTGAAGCTGAAGCATACAATGGTCCTTCCATCATCATCGGCTACGCACCCTGCGAAATGCACGGTATCAAGGGCACCATGCAGAACTGCCAGCTGGAAATGAAGAAGGCTGTTGACTGTGGTTACTGGCAGATGTTCCGGTACAACCCTGCTCTGAAGGCAGAAGGCAAGAATCCCTTCTCTCTGGACAGCAAGGAACCCACCGGCTCTTACATCGACTTCATCAAGAACGAAAACCGTTACAGCCGTCTGGCTCAGACCAACCCCGAAAGAGCTGAAAAGCTGTTCGAAGAAGCTGAAGCCAACGCCAAGGCTAAGTACGAACGTCTCACCAGATTCACCGAACTGTACAAGTAATCTGATCGTGCTCTGCGCGGCGTAACGCCGATACATAAGTTTCTAAACTTCTGTATACAATAAATATCCCCCCGAATCCGCATCTGATTTTCAGTGCTGATCCGGGGGGATTTCTTTTCACTTATGCGGCTTTCCGATAACAGACTGCAGAACTGCCGTTATTTTCCTTTGCGGCAGATAAGGCATTTGTAGCCTCTGTCCGTCTGTACAGGCAGGAAACGGATGTCCGTGAATCCGGCTTCGGTCAGAAGAGTGGTTTACAATTCCACCGTCAGGGGCGTGTCCCCATGCCGGTCTGGATTATCCACGAAATACCGGTAAAACTCCAGCGCTTCCTCTTCCGTATCCACAAAGCGGTCGCTGTTGACAAAATACCCGCCGGGACGGAGGCAGGCGAAAATCTTCCGGTACAGCACTGCCTTGCATGCAGAATCAAAATGGTGAAGAGCGGAAGTGGAGATCACGGCATCGTAGCCTTCGCCGAAATCCGTTTCAAAAAAGTCGCCGACAATGCAGGTGATCTGCTTTGCGAAGGGACGCTTTTCCAGATAGGAAGTCATGTTGGGGCTGATGTCGATGCCGGTGATATGCACATCCGGAAACCGTTCCGTCAGTGCGTACAGCTCCATACCGGTACCCACGCCCAGATCCAGTACGTTCCGGATCCCATTGGGCAGAACCTCCGTCACCGCACGCTTGGACTCCAGCAGGGACATATGCACATCGTCAAATCCGTCTGCTTTTTCATCAAAGAATTTCCGCATATAGCGGTTTCTTTCCGCCAGATCGATCCGAACCTGTTCCATTTTTGTTTCCATATTCACATCCTCCGTCACGGGGTTTCTTTCCCGGGTTCCAGACCGGCAAGCACCGATTCCGCTGCTTCTTCCGCCGTCATACGGTCACAGAAGAGCCGGATTTCTCCCGGCAGAACCGGACGGGCACGGAAGATTCTGTTGAGTTCCACAGCTTCCTCCCCATTCCGATACTCGTTTCCGTTGTCTCTTGTCAGTACTCTCCGGCGGATTTCGTCTTCCTCTTCCGCAATCAGGGTAACAAGCTGAATCTGTTCCGGTGAAAAATGTTCGTATACTGTATTGGTAAACGGTTCTCTGATATCGGTCAGGATCACATGGTCAAACCCGTGCCGGAGATAATTGTCCGTCACCAGCAGAAGGTTTTCCAGCGAGATCTGTTCTTCCTCTTCATAGGAGATTTCTGTATGGGGGTTCTTCTGTCGGAACTCAGGAATCCAGCCGAACTCAAACCACGGGCATTTCAGCTTTTCGTGAAGCAGGGCGGCTACGGTGGATTTCCCGCTGCCCGGACAGCCGGTGATGAAAATGACACCCATATTATACCTCATACATTCTATCGATTTTACGGTTGTATTCGTCCCACATTTGGGCAATGGCGGCATAGTCCCCATCGTCCAGCGGGCAGGTTTCCGTACCGATCAGAGAATACAGATCCGGCACGCCCACAAGCTGCTGGGTCAGCTGCCAGTGAATGGTATCCCGGTAATTGGAGAAGCCGGCATTGTCCGTATCCAGCAGTACCCCCGGCATGGCGGTGGAGAACAGCTTTCCGCGCATGGTCAGGTCTTCCCTGTTATTCCGGTTCCGGTAATCGTAGTCATGGAGTCTGGCGTGGTCGCAGATGTGAGCGAAATACGGGTGGCAGGGACTGCAGTTGATCAGGGCATCGGACTTGATTTCCTTAGCCTTATTGTAGATATATGCCTGCATATCGTACAGCAGTTCCACGCCGTACTTGCCGGAGTATGTCTTTACCTTCCTTCCGATGGGGTTGATGAAGGCATAGTCCAGCTTCAGACCGGCGCAGTTGTAACAGCCTTCGTCCGCAGACAGGATTCTGTACAGTGCTTTATCCAGATTTTCCAGGAATACCGGCTGGCTGGGGTCCAGAAGTACTTCCCCGTTGTCCGCCGTTACGCACAGGTCTTTGTCCCATCCGTCGGGATCCCACAGCTTGAACCACAGCATGGTACGGATGCCCTCAGCCAGTCTGGCGTCCGCAAAGCCACGCAGATCCGGCCACTTATTCGGGTCGGCTTCATCGGTGGCGTAATGTGCCTGCCACTTGTCATCAATGATGATGGCAGAAGGATGGAGGTTGTGGTATTTCAGCTCCTCCACCATGGTTTCATACATGGTCTGACAGGCAAGATCCACGCCGGGAATATGGGGTTCATCATACATAGAACGGGCATTCTGTTCGATCCAGCCGCAGACCAGAGGACCATGCCAGAACCTCGGGACAGGGGCGGGCTTTTTCGGAACGGCAATGCCGCTTGCGAAGTAATAATCCGCATACTGCTTCAGCACATCCCACTGGTCGTCACCGCTGCAGCCGATGATGGCAGGAGCCGTCCATTCGCCGTTTACGGAAGCGTGACCGTGCTGATCCGTCACCAGCGCAAAACCGGTCTGAAATGCACCGATGGGGGCGGTGCGGTAGTCGAAGCTGTGGAAATTGTGCTCTCCACGCTCTGCCACCAGCCCGAGCCCCAGCCGCCGGGTCATGTTTTCACACCGGAAGGCATAGCAGAACATGGGGGGCACCATCAGCACGGACCATCTGTGACAGTTCATACTGGCTTTGAAATGATAATCCTCTTCGTTGTACCAGGAGATGCTGGGGGTGAAGCATTCCTGGAATTCATAGGAGCTGCCCCAGCGTCCGCCCATATTGCCGCTGAAATACCAGATTTCGTCCACTCTGCCTTCTCCGGCAAGGGTCAGATCAAAGCGGAAGCGGAGCCGGTCGCAGGTCAGGATATAGGTTTTCCGCCACAGTGCGCTTTCGTTTTTCCAGATGAAGACAGCTCTTCCCGCTTCTTCCTGCACATCGGTCAGCACAGGCAGATCCGGTTCCGGATCCGGGATGGCACCAGAATTGTCGTCCATGGTTTTGGGAACGGAGCAGCGCACATCCAGTGTGGCAAACAGATTGTTATCGATGGAAACAGCGATTTTATGTCCCGCAATGTGCAGGGAATACATGGCGGCATATATGGTATATGTCCCGTCCGGTTCTCTTATCAGCAGATTTCGCATGGTATCTCTCCTTATTCTTTCGTTTTCCGCAGGTTTTTCATAGGTTCAGTATACCATATCTCC
>JAFZET010000012.1 GCA_017560565.1 Clostridia bacterium
ACACCACAACTCACGCTTACAAAACCTATGCTGTACCCATTTCTCACGGATTCCCGAAAATAATCGTCACATCATCATTTTTTCACATAAAGGGACCATACAGCCTCCATTGAAAACGAAATCGTTGATAATATATTACAGCATATATCAGCAGTCCGAACTTGACTATCTGATTTACAATGCACCGCTGAAATATGCCTACAAGATTCTGAACGGTAATCCGGAACAGGATCTGAAAGATGCGGCACTTTACAAACATTTTGAAAGTTGAATGAACAAGGGCCATCCGGAATGTGAAAATCAGGGTGCCCTTGCTTTGCTATCAGGGGAGATACTGTCAACCTCCGATGAGAGGATGTGTACCGGCCTAAACGAATATCGGGAATATAGTAATCACCACAACTAGTATTAAGATAGAAAAAGCGATACCTGGATGTAAAAAACAAGTATCGCTAATTTTTCTTGTCGCATTCATGTAAAGTAGCTGCCCTATGTCAGTAATATTCCCATACTGCCTTATTGTGAACAACCAATCTGGCTGTTCTTTATTACAAATATTCTATGTAATTACTCCGTGTGATATACAGCGGTGTCAGTGCTTTATCTTCCGGTATATCCGTATGCTTGATCAGATACTTTGCCAAAACCTCAAATGCAGTCTCCGCCTGGGCATACTGATTCTGGAACAGACAGGCAGAAACAGTGCCGTCTTCGATATACTCTGTGATTTCCGTATAGATGTCCGTGGCAATAACTGTAATCTCGCCGGGAGCATACTGTTTTTTCACGGCCCTGCAGATATCAATAGATCGGCCTGTGGTAATGTAGATCCCATCAAATGTTCCTTTTCGTTCCGCAATAAAGCCCTCTGCCGTTTCAGACCAGTCCGTCATTGTTTCTGGAAAGTCACATATTTCTGTTACCTGCATAGAACAATGTTCAGCTTGCTTCAGAAAACTGTCACGGATACGGCTGTGTACTACAGAGCTCTGATCGCCTGTAAACAGAAGGAGTCGTTTCCGTCCGCAGATCTGCAGAATGTCGGCAGCCATCTGTCCTGCCATGGTAAAGGAATGGGTAGAGGAGAACAGACACATTTCCCTGGGCAGCGGATAATGCACACTTACCAGCTTACTGGAAGAATCCGATACAATCTTCAGAATGTTTGTGTCATACAGACCACATACCACCACACCGCCGTATTTTTTCTGCACAAAATCCTGCAGAACAGCGGCACAATCCTCTCTGCTGTACTGTTCCCGGGGTAGGATACGCATATCGCATTCGATTTTATAATCTACCAGTCTGGCATGAGCCGCCCGTATTCCTTCTTCAATCTTCTGGTAAAACGGAAAAAATCCGCCGTAGATCAGTATACCGATCTGCACAGTATCCATGGACAATCGGGATGCCATTCGGTTGGGACGAAATCCATACCGGTCTGCCGCTTCCAGAATGCGTTTTCGTTTTTCGGGATCCAGCCGGGTGTTGGGATTGAAAGCACGGCTGACGGCAGAGGGAGTCATTTGCAGTTCTTCTGCCAGTGTGTAGATCGTGATCTTTTTTTCCATACAAACCTCAAAACAGTGTGGTGACGTATTTTTATTGTACCATTTCTCCGTTCAAAAATCAACCCGCATACCCTGTTTTGTGATAGTTTTCAAATCTGTACTGCCGATTTCTTACAGAATACCGATAAAACATATCTTGACAAGATATTTTAAGTATGGTATACTGAATTAACAATAATGTGCAACCGGTTGCACACCGAAGGAGATTACTACAGTGAAAAGAAAAGCGTTTATACTGGCAATGCTGTTGCTTCTGTCCTCCCTCAGCAGCTGTTCTTCCAAGGATTCCACAACCCCTGATGCGGAAACATCTGCCGGTACAACGGAAACTGCCGTAGCCGAACCTGTGGAAACCGAGATTCAGGATGATCTGCCGGAGAAGGATTTCGGCGGTCAGGAGTACAGAGTCCGCAGCGTTACGTATGATCCCAGTTCCTACACAACCATCTTTGATCCCGCAGAACTGAACGGCGAAATCGTCAACGATGCGCTGTACAACCGGAACCGTAGTATCGAAGAACGGTTCAACATGGTCTTTACTGCTTCGGAAGATTCCTACGACAACAATTTTAAGCAGCTGAAAGAAATGAACATCGCCGGAGACAATGCGCTGGAAATGGTCATGTGCATCAACCGGAATGCTTTTGCAGCGGCTGTGGACGGGTATCTTACAAATATGGAACGGCTGGCCTATCTGAATCTGGGAAAGCCATGGTATTCCAAAGTCATCAATGACAGTATGACCATTGATGGCAAGCTGTTCTTCGCCTACAGTGACGAATGTCTGCAGATGTTCGAATCGGCCATTTTACTGATGTTCAACAAGGATATGATGACAGATCTGCAGCTGGAGATCCCCTATTCCATCGTACAGGACGGACAGTGGACGTTTGATATGTTCCACCAGTACACATCTGCGGCTCTGATGGATCTGGATGGAGACGGCAGTTACAAGAAGGGCGACCAGTTCGGTATAATGACCAACATCGACTTCTTCTTCCCATCTTTCTGGATCTGCGCAGATACGCTCAGCGTGGCAAAAGGTGCAGACGATATCCCATATTTCAACATTCCCGGCAACGAACGCTGGATTTCTTCCATGGAATATGTGGTACAGCTTCTGAATGAGAATCTTGTGTACCTTGAATCTGCTGCAAAACGTACGGAAACTGTACAGTATTTCACCCAGCGGGAATCGCTGTTCTGCATGAGTACCCTGGGACGTATGCCCATCACCAGAGATATGGAAGACGACATGGGCATCCTGCCGCTGCCCAAATATGATGAAGAGCAGGAAAACTACAGAAGCCGTGTCATCGACGGCTGGCTGCACGTAGTCCCTGCCACGGTGTCCGATACGGAATATGTCAGCATCATTATGGAAGCACTGGCCTGCGAATCTTATAAAAATGTTTTTCCGGCCTATTATGACAACTTTGTTTCCCACAAGATCCTGCGGGATGAAGAATCCATTGCTATGATGAACCTGATCAAGGATACACGGGTTCTGGATATGGGGGATGTACAGTGGTTTGAAACCATCCGCAGCAAGTATCAGGGTGTTGTGGAAAAGAAGAACACCGATTTCGCCTCTGTCACCGCCAGTGTGGAAAAAGCAGCCGCCTAAGTCATTGATGAAGCGGTAGCCAAGATCAAAGAACTGAACTGATGCTGCACTATCTTCTCCTGCTGCTTTCCGTGGCAGCAAATGTAACCTATTCTTCGCTGTACAATCATCTCGGTAAAACGGTACTGCACGACAGACGGGACGCTTTCCGGATCAATATGTGGGTGGATCTGGGTGTCAGCGTACTTCTGGCAGGATATGTCCTCCTCTCCGGCGGCGGATTCTCTCTGTATACCGTTCTTCTGGGTATGGTATTCGGCTGTGTTACGGCACTGGGAGCGGTCTGTAAGCTGAAAGCACTAGAAAACGGGCCTATGTCTCTGACCATTCTGCTGATTACCGCTTCCATGGTGATCCCGGCCTTTTCCGGCGCTCTGTTCTGGCAGGAAACCATCTCTGTCTGGAAAATTGCCGGTACGCTGGTGATGATTTTCGCCGGGTATCTGGCCGCCGGGAAGGGCGAAGGTAAAACCTCTCGTGTCTGGCTGGCATACTGTATCGGTGCGTTCCTGTTTATCGGTTCAGTAGGAATCCTGCAGAAAATCCATCAGACTTCCCCGTGGCGGGAACAGAAAACATCGTTTCTGCTGGTTGCATTTCTGACTGCGGCACTGCGGTGTGCTGTCCTTTCCCGATAGCCGCATGAAAATTCACGGCAGCTTCAGCTGAACAGAAAACAATGGCTGATTTTCGGGCTTTGCAGTATCTGTCTGACACTGAACAATGTGATCAATCTGTATCTGTCCGGTATACTGCCTTCTGTACTCTTCTTTCCTATTGTAAATGGGGGGACTACCGTACTGTCTGTACTGACTGCACTGGTTCTCTTCCGTGAGAAACTGACAAAACGGAAACTGGCGGCTCTGTGTGTTGCACTCGCAGCACTGAGTATGCTTGTATTTTCGTGAAGCCGAATGGATCTGAGGTAAACTGTATGATAACACCGCATTTTTCCTTTTTGTATAACGGCAAACCCTTTCATGAACTTTCCCCCGTTCAGACCAGAACAGAGACAGGATATGTTTACACACTGCCGGACGGTCTGACAGTAGAACTGAAAGAAAAACAGCATCCTGCTTTCGATGCTGTGGAATGGTGTTTGTATTTCTCCAATCAAGGCAGTGCCGATACCGGTCTCATTGAAAATCTGTATGACTGCGATATATCTGTTCAGATTCCTGCAGACCCGCCTAAACATCCATCCCTGTTTCCGCCCCATGATTACGCAAAAATTGTAGTCACCACCGGTATGGTGGATTATGTCCGGGAGGAATCCGCAGCGGAAGAGCTGAAAATCTGCGAACAGTATATTCTGGCAGGACAGACCCAGACCTACACCCCTGCAGGCGGACGCTCCTCTGTGGGGATCCTGCCGTTCTTTGAAGCCTCCCGTGGTGAGGAAGGCGTTCTGTTTGCTGTCGGCTGGACAGGGCAGTGGAAAGCTTCGTTCACCCGCAATACAGACAATCTCCGAATCACATCCGGGGTGGAAAATACTGCTTTTGTTCTGCACCCGGGAGAACAATACAGAACCTCCTCTGCACTGGTACTGTCTTTTTCCAAGGGTACCGATGAAGCTTACAACCGGTTCCGCAGACTGATAAAATCCCTTTCGCCCATCGGTAAAGGGGAACGACCTTCATACGCTCCTCTGGCATTTGAAGCTTTCGGTGGTGTTCCCACGGAAAGTATGCTGAAACGGATACAGACTCTGTCACAGAACGATATCCGTTTTGAGTATCTCTGGATCGATGCCGGATGGTACGGGGATTCTGAAAAGCCATGCCCGGATCCGTTTACCGGAAACTGGGGCGCTTCCACGGGCAACTGGTATGTAAACCGTCATGTGCATCCCAATAATCTGCAGGATGTTGCGGCAGAAACAAAGAAAGCCGGTATGAAGATGCTGGTATGGTTTGAACCGGAACGTGCTGTAAAGGGAACAGTTCTGTCAGAATCCCATCCGGAATGGTTCCTGAACCTGCCAAACGACAATAATCTGCTTCTGAATCTGGGAAATCCGGAAGCACTGGACGGCCTCTGTGATGTACTTTTCACACAGTTTGATGCGCTGGACATAGCCTGTTACCGGCAGGATTTCAACATTTCTCCCCTCCCCTTCTGGCAGGCAAATGATTCTGAAAAACGGAAAGGCATCACGGAAATCGCCTATATCAACGGTCTGTATGCCTTCTGGGACAGAATTCTGGAAAGATACCCGTACATGGTGATCGACAACTGTGCCAGCGGCGGCAGAAGAATCGACTTTGAAACCATGAAACGCAGCGTACCCATCTGGCGTACGGATTATTACTGCTATGTCAACGCTAATCCGGATATCGTACAGATGCAGCAGTTCGGGATTCAGCGGTTTCTGCCTTACACCGGCGGTGTCACCAAGATGAAGAACGATACTTATGCCGCACGCAGTACCTACTCCCAGGCGTGGGTCGGCGCATACCAGTGCTACGACACCATGGCTCTGAATGGGGAGGATCTGGTCTGGGCAAAGAAGATCAGTGACGAGTACCTGCGGATCCGTCCGTATCTGGACTGTGATTTCTATCCTTTGGAAAACAGCGGATATTCCAGTGCCGGATGGGCGGCATGGCAGTATGATGATCCGGAAAGGGGTGAAGGCGTTGTCATGGCGTTCCGCAGAGCAAATTCTTCCTGCAGCAAGGCAGAATTTGAACTTGGCGGCATCTGTACGGACTGTGTGTATAAAGTGGAAGATCTGGATACAGGGGATACAAACACGGTAAGTGGTGTGGATATTCTGGAAAAAGGTTTTGAAGTTTATATATCTGAAAAGCGTGGTTCCAAGATAATAATATATCGTAGAATATAGAAAACAGTTATATACGGTAACAGACAAACCAAAGCCCCCTGCAAGGGCGCAACTTCTATACGGGGTATCCCCGTAGCCGCGCTCTGCGAGGCCGAACAGCCGGACACCACATCCAGCTAGTTTTGCGTCGTTTCACTCCGAACAAGAGGACTGCATCCTCTTGCGACGCTCTGCGTCTATCTCTTATCGTATCCGGGTCTTGACAATGTTTCTATAGTGTAGTATAATATAACCACGGAGCAAAACTCCGTTTTCAAAACAGAATAAGATAAATAAAGACACTCTAAGACACCAATTCCGGCGCTTGCAAAAGGCGTTTGCATTGGTGTCTTTTCGTTTTTCAACCGTAGCTACAAAGGAGGTATCATTGCCAAAGAAGAAAACCATCGAAGAACTTGAATCCGAAAAAGCCGAGTGGGAAGAAAAGCTGAAACAGATCGCTCACCGGGAAGCACGAATCAACAACCGTATCCGGCATCTGAACGAAGCGGATAGGAAAAAGCGAACCCACCATCTCTGCACCCG